>JAPLIR010000016.1 GCA_026389015.1 Candidatus Dependentiae bacterium
CTGGCACTATACCAGAACTTGAAGTCGCTACAAAATGCCAACCAGCATGCTGCTCAATAATGTAAAAATAAAAAATTGTAAATTCATAAAATGATTAGGAAGAAGAAGAAGAAGAAGAAGAAGAAGATAGTCAATCAACAAAAAGAGAAAAAATCTAGACCATAAATATTTTATAGTAAACTTTTGGAGGGTTCACCATGACACAAACTAAAATAGTATTCTTCAGTGCTTTAGCACTCATAGGCTGCACCAATATGCAAGCAATGGACAACAATAATCACACAAGAGTTTCACCAGACTCACTACGCACATCGCCCTCACTAGAAAATCAAAATGAAAAAACTACACAGTCAACTGCATCGACTGCGAAATTATCTTCTCAATCATCATCGCGATCATCATCACCATCACGCATGAGAGAAATCAACAAAGATATAAAAAAGTATCCGGGGTTTGAAAAATCAGGCCATAAAATTGATGTAGATCTCAGCAATCAACAATCACAACAATCAACACCACCAACACAATTCAAGCCATCCTCTCGATCAATATCGCGATCAGCAAAGCAATCACCATCATCTACGCCCTCACCAACAAATACAATATGGATGCAGCAGTGGCCAATCAACCAAGTCGAGATACTTACACCTACAGAGACCCAAGCGTTCAGCTCAACATATGCCCAAACTTCTCCCCGCTTATTAGACACTGAGAATTTACAAGATCGAACACTCCCAAATTTTGCAAATAAAACCAAAAGCCAAATACTTCGACCAACACCAGTAAGATTGACTGTCACCGAAGAGAAAAAGATTGCACCATCGACAGATAATTCAGTACAACAAGACAGCAAGCAGAATATTCACCAAAAAAACGAAAAACATAACAAGCAAGCGCCAGCCTCATGCTGCGTAATAATGTAAGCACCTTCTAAAGATTCTAAAATTTTTTATATTAAACTTTGGAGAATTACCATGATACAGACTAAAAAAATCTTATTATTCATAACATTAGCTCTCATAGGCTACGCCAACATGCAAGCAATGGATTTCACACTAAAATTAAACCAAGTAGGTAACCACAAGAGAATGCCGGTATATTTGTCTACGCATGTATTAATGAGACAGCTAAACGAACAGATGCGCGCCATGAATTCACCCAAAATATCGCCCTATCATTTCGTGAAAGAAAGCGGAAATTCATGCTCATGGTTTCCAAAAGAAACACAAGAAATCAAACACAGCAGGCAGCAGGCAATGCAACAACAAACTGCTAACAAAAATACTAGAGTGACTGTTAAATTGGAATGTTGTTCAACAGAGCAAGCCCACAGAGTCTTACAAAAGCTGCCTGGCTGTATGATAGACGAAATTATAATCAAACAAACAGTTGCAAAAAAAACCGCTGCACTTATAGTAAGAAAAGAACAATTAAGAGAAGAAGAACAAAAGAAAATCATGGAACCCCAAGAAACAAAACAGCCCGCATTAACAGAAAATAAAACAACCAATATACCACTCCCAAAGCACGCTCCCATTGAAATCGAACCAAAAAACTTGATTGAACTCGAAGTTACTGCAAAATGCTCATGCGTAATAATGTAATAACCTAAACATACAATCTCACAAGGTATTTATCATGAAAAACACCTATGCTATTATCACCCTCCTTGCACTTTTCACCATTAACGCAAACAGTTTCGGCATGAACAACGCCGCTGCTGATGCTGGCAATCCACAACAAAACAAACTACCCTATAGAGTCCAATCTGATTCACCCCTCCTCAATGCTGCATACAATGGAGATCGTAATGGTGCTGAAAAAGCACTAGAAGATGAAGCTGTAAACACCAAAGACAACGGCGTAGGATTTACTGCACTTATATATGCAAGCGCCAATGGTTATGAAAATATAGTAGAGCTATTATTGAATCGTAATGCCAACAGTAGTGCCAGTAATGATATGGGCGAAGCAAGTTTACATTTAGCCGCTCGCTATGGACACACATCTATACTACATCGATTAATCGCAGCAAGCGCATCTATTAATCATCAACAACTACGACACGCTAGTGATTCAAGTGAAACGATCGACTCAAACCATAGCAAAACAAAAATACCCCTAATTCCACACAAGTTAAGACGCTGTCATGCAATTTCGCATCAATCTTCATTAACCCCACTTATGGAGGCAGTTACTCACAATCATGCATCAAGCATACAAGTACTCATTGACGCAGGAGCTGACGTCACCAAAAAAAATAATAAAAACAATACAGCGCAAGACATGGCAACAGGCAAAACTCTAGAGATTTTCGACAACCTTAGAAAAGAAGCTGACCCAACAAAAAAAGAAGCTATCAGAAAGGCACTACAAGATACTCAGAACCTCACTGATGATGATCATGCAACACCATTTCATGCTGGATATCTGGATATTATTGATATCATGAATGCTTATACTCCCACAACAGAAGATCACCTCAAGAACCATCAAACAGCAAAACGAGTACAATTGGAACATTATAGATTTATACAACAAGCTAACGCATCATCATCATCATCATCATCATCATCATCATCATCTTCTTCTTCTTCTTCTTCTTCTTCTTCGTATTTAAAAAAATAACATAAAGCATAGCTCAGCCACACCAGAATAGAGTATCATTAAAAAAATGCAGTAATGACACTCTACAAAAAAAGGTGGGACTATGGCCGACATACAATCATTGCGATTAGCCACTATTCTATTCGCTTTCACAGCACTTTATGGCAACGCTAACACTCCAACAGCGCAAGTCATAGAACACCTCAAACAAAGCTTTAACACAACAAAAAACGCAATTCTCAACCATAAAAAAATAGCACTCGCAACCTCAATCTGTGCTGGCATAGCCTATTATACTTTAACAAACGCACCACAAAAGCCACTCCACTGGGACTGGAATTCTGTCGTCTGCCTTCCACAATTCCCTCAAGACTTTCTGTTTGGCGCTGCCACTTCTGCGCAACAAGTTGAAGGAAATAACGATAATAATAACTGGTCAGTGTGGGAAAAGAAACCGGATAAAAAAACAGGAAAACAACGCGTAGAAGAACCAGCCGGCATTGCATGCAATCAATGGAATGTCTACAAAAAAGACATAAAGCTCTTAAACGATATAGGGGCAAACGCATACAGATTTTCCGTTGAGTGGAGTACCATAGAACCCCAAGAAGGAATATTCGATCAAGATGCTATCAACCACTACAAAAATGTGTGTAAAACATTGGTCGCTCAAAACATAAAACCCTGCATCACACTACACCACTACACCGACCCAATTTGGTTTGTCAAAAAAGGTGGTTTTGAAAAAAAAGAAAATATCGATTACTTTGTCAGATTTGCACAAAAGGTTTTCGAAGAGCTACATGAATCAACCCATATATGGTTCACTTTCAATTCACCCGATGGCTACGCATCGCGTGGATGGCTTATCGGCAATGCTCCTCCCGGCAAAAAAAACATTGCACTCATGGCCGAAGTATATAAAAATATATTAGAGGCACACGTCAGAACCTATCGCACCATTAAAGAAACACCACATGGCACACAAGCACAGATTGGAATTCTAAAAAATATGCATCAAATTGACCCATGGAACGCCTGGAACCCATTGGACGTCATTGCCAGCAAATTTGCAACAAAAATAACCGACTCATGTTTTTTTGATTTCTTTACTCAAGGAATCTTCACAAGCTACATTCCGTTCAAGGTCAATGTTACACACACCAACGAGCAGGCTATCGGCGCACTGGACTTTGTCGGCATCAATTATTACTCACACCGCTACATGAAAAACTTTGAACTCATCCCGCATCCAGATGAACCAAAAACTGACAACGAAAATTATACAGTCTATCCAGAAGGGCTCTATCGTGCTATCGAAGAGGTTTCTGACAGCATGGCAAAACCATTAAACATTCCAATGTATGTTACCGAAAATGGCATTGCTACAGAAAACGAAGAATTACGAGAAGAGTTTTTAAAGAAATACTTATGCGCACTTTCACACGCAATCAATGATGGCCACGATGTCCGCGGCTATATTCATTGGTCATTGCTTGATAATTATGAATGGGGAACGTATAAGAAAAAATATGGGCTTTATAATGTTGATCGCGCCACGCAAGAACGAACATTAAAACCAGGAAGCATTCATTACAAAGAAATAATCGAAGAACACAATAGAAATAGTACCGATTAATCTATTATTTTTTGTCGCCATGAACAAAAAGTTCACTGCCATTTTTTGCAAGATCAAGAGCGCACAAAACTTTTTTAGGGGGCATTTTAGCAAACATCACCGCATGCTGACAACCAGACAATTCAGGGCAAAATCCAATCAAACTTCTTTGTTTGGCAAATTGAATCTTTAAAGCCTCAGAATTCTTATTACTTATGCTAGAAGCACCTCTAAAGCCATAATCTTTGAGTTCAACAACAAAAGTTTGCTTGTTTTTTTCTGTTAGACAATCCAATTCGTGCTTGTTCTTATCCTTATCTTCTACAATTTTTGCAAACTCTTTTATGGTATGACCGTGAGTATCGCAAAGTTCCGCAGCACCTTTTAATTCCCAAAAAGAACCCGAGTCCAATATGTTTTTCGCACGTAAAGAATCACGCAATTTAATTACTGGCCCACAAGCACTCATGGCGCCAGGCGTATCCTTAAACCTCTTAATTAAACCAAGCACTTCATAACTTTTTTCTGAATCAAAAAGACTCAAAAGCCGAGGAACATCACCCAAAAAGATAGCGGCCTTTTGTCGCTGATATTTTTTATGTTCCACCAGGCCAATGCGATTACTTATTGCATGAAAACCACCCATATCATTTTTATTTTTTTGAGCCGCTCTTTGCTTTGCTAATTTTTCCTCCTCCCTCATAAAATGAACATTCTCAGCAAATTGAAGCTGTAATTCTGTCGCGCTTTTACCCTTGACAGCTTCCATATACGTAGACAAAATTTCAGCCGATGGAACATGCCCATTAGTACATGCAATCTCAAAAGACTTAATGCCATCGACAGGTACAATATTATTATTTGTTGCATGATCAACCAATTCAGTAACACAAGCGACGTGCCCTCTAGATGCAGCCAAAAATAATGCAGATCGACCATTTTTATCAACCGCACTCAAATCAGAAGCATCATTCAGCACTTTGCGTAGCGCGTTCAGATCGCCACTTGCAGCCGATGACAACAAATCAGTATTTTGATTTTTCATTGCAAGCATGCAACCATGCATTAAAGCATAGGTAATCATACAATTAAAAAATATTTTCTTATAATGCATAACAAGCCCCAAATAAAATCCTCATATCACTATTAACTATTTACGCAACATGAGTAAACGTTTTAACTTGTCCGTCGCACTAGGACCACCAACACTCTCATACTCAGAAACTAACTGCAATATCAGCGGCTCAGAAACATTTAATTCTTGCAATGTCATGTCAATTTTTGCGCATCGCTCTTCTTTTTCTCTAACCAAGCTACAAAGAACTGGTTTGTTTTTATTGTCTCGCTTCACTCTGTCGGAAGATGCTCCATTCTCAAACAATACACGAGCACATTTCGGTGATTTTTCAAGAGCAACATCTAATGGGAAATTACCAACTTTATTAGGACTATTAATTTTTGCCCCAGATTTAATTAATAAACCAAGACATTCACTATGACCACCAAGCGTGGCACAATATAATGGCGAATTACTGTGATTATTAACATGATCAACTTCTGCTTTAGACTCAAGCGCTAGCCGAACAATATCTTCATGCCCATGACGAGAACTTTTTAAAAGCAATGTCTCTCCAAAACTATCACAGCTGTTAATATCAATCACTTGCTTATCAAGAGCATTTTTAACCGTCCTAAAATCACCATTTTTTGCTGCTTTGAAAATACTCTTGATAACATGTGGAGAATTCTTACAAGAACTTGAACTCCCAGCGCCAGCTGCTGTAGACGATGAAGCGATTACAAAAGGTTTAATATCAAAAGCCGAAAAATCAGGCTTTGGAAGTCCAAGATCAGAATATTCCAAGTCTATATCATCAGAACCATTCATATCATGACCATTTTTTTGCTCGAGCCGCTCTGCATTAGACTTTTTTTGGGGAGTCTGACTTGCATGCAAAGATCCACAAACCATAATTGTGATGACTTGAACGACTAAGCCTGCTTTTTTGTAACTCATATACACCCTTTTTAATATATTATAAAAAATCATATATCTATTCTAATAACTATTATCATACCAAAATTACACATATTGTCACGAGCTAACTAAGGTAATACCCACCCCAAAAACTAGCTGCTTCATGCTCATTTTTTCAATAATAAATGCCGATTGTTAGCATTTATTATTTTTGTTTCTACTATTTATCCTCGAATTCATGCGAATCTTGGCCAGGAACCCAATCACTAGCTTCTCTAGCTGCTTCCCATACAAAGCATGGTGATTGACTTGTGCTCAATGGTTGATTTGCCAATGGGCTTGATGATGAAAAAGAACTTAATGATGGACTAGGGCTCGATGAAGAACTTAATGACAAAGAAGAACTTGCAGTCGAATAAGATGACGGCGATCTACGCTCAGCAACAACGAAAGCGGGGGAACTTGAACTTGATGAAGATGATGAATTTGATGATAAAGTGCGCTTGCACCTACCATCATTAGCGTGCTGAGATGATTTACCCAGACAACCTGAACAACCAGATCTATGAATATCATGCTCTGTAGAATTCAAATCAGAATCTAAATCCATACCATCATCATTTGGATCTCTTTGACTTTGGGACAAAGGAAATGCATGTGATAACGATGACCCGCCAGCTCCGCACCAAGAAAGATGCTGCGCTCCTGCTCCTATTGCAACATTACACTCTGGACACCTTGTTGATGAGCTAGAAGATGACAGCGCACAATGCACAGGTTGATAAGATAGTTTGGCATGATCTTTAGCGCGCCCCTGCGTTAATAATTTTGTTGATGATTTTTGCTTAACAACACCAAGACTCGCTTCATATGCCTGCAACACATCTACAGTATAACCATTCTCAGAATCAGCGTATTCAGCAACAATATCAAACAATGTAGAATATCCCGAAACTCGAGGGAATGGCAAAACCGATCCTTCTTTTTTTTCTCTAACTACACGGGCCTCTAATACTTTCACCAAACAAGCTAACCTTAAATCCTTAGAAGTCGTAGTCTCTCTATCTTTAGTATACGAAACACAAGCGCCACTAGCTCCAGACAAAGCAGCACGCATAAAACTTGGAAACACAAGCTGTTCGTGTAATAAGCCAGCAGCACGACCTTTTTTTTCACAATTCAGCACAGGAAAAGCATCCCTTTTATGATCAGGATTAAGATTAATCTTTTCTAATGTGCCACTATCATTACACCAGAAAACTTCGCTACCTTTGTTTTCAAGATCAAGCGCAAACAAAAGATCAGTAGGTGGTTGCGTATCGCCAACAAAACAAACAGCATGCTTCAAGCCATTTAATGCGCTACAAGACTTAATCAATCTTCTTTGCTTAGAAGATTGCGCACTTAAAGAAGCACACGTGTTCCAGTTCCCATTAACATAATTATTAAATTTCAATGTTTTTACTTCTATAATACCTTTTTTGCCATCTGGATCCTTTACTGATAAATCTAATTCATGAATAATTGCTCCGCCGTCTTCACATTTTTCCACTGGATCAATCACTTTTCTTGAAAACGCCATTATCTCCCACTTAGCTTTACTAAATGCATGCGCCGCCAACGCTTCGCCAATAGCACCCTCAACATTATTTTCATTCAAATCATCCGAAAACAAAGAGAGGTAAAGCTTTCTTCCTGGACCGTCATCAGTCCCAAGAAACCCTGGTGTAAATTTGAACTGTTCTATTAAATTATAAATTTCGGGTTTTGATTCTCTTATTTCTTTGGGAATTGCATCCATTTTAGCCTGTATTTTTCTTTTCACTATCGTTTGTTGCAAACCTATTTGGATTACTTCATCAAATTTTTGTGCCACCTTTGAATCCATACCTACAGTTTTTTCTCGTAAAAACCGAGCGCATGGAAGGTGAACATCATTATTCCAAAATTGCAAAATTTTTTGTTCTACATCATTAGATTTAAGATTATGAGTGGAAGCCTTATCATTTTTAAGCAAACCTTCAATATCAGCTTTATACTTATCTCTGAAAGCACTCTCCTTATCCAAAAATGTCTGTGCTGCCTTATCAAAGGCCCGCACGAGAACTTTTTTAGCTTGATCATTATGGGGCAACAATGCCACCAAATCATTGACACAAAGAAAACTTCCTTTGCAGACTGCCATATCCAATGCTGTTTCTTCCCGCCCATCCTCATCAAGCACGTCTGCTTTTGCCTCAATTAATTTCCGCAAATAAGCTGCCTTACCGTTCGATGCAGCAACCATTAATGGTGCAAGCCCATTATTATTTTTGGCACACGGCTGAGCACCATGCATAATAAGATTATCAATAATTTTTTCTTTACCATCATGACGAACAGCTTCCATCAAAACTGAAAGGTGACTTGTGGTATCAACTTTATTGACATTAGCCTTTCGTGCAATTATTGCTTCCATAATTGACTCATCTGCGATAGAAGACTTAATGAATTTCAATAAAGAATCGTCAGGATCCCCACTACAATAATTAGTTTGAGATGAGGGCAATTTAATATTTTTTGAAACAGCTTTAGCTGAAGTTTTTTCTACTTTATTAGATCCACAATACCCATCAATAAAACGAATTAATTTTTTTTGATCCAAAATAGCTGCATTTTTTTCATCAGATGGGAGACAGCTTTTAAGACATTCAATCTCTAGAAGGGTTTCGATCAATGAT
This sequence comes from Candidatus Dependentiae bacterium, assembly GCA_026389015.1. Lineage (NCBI taxonomy): Bacteria > Candidatus Babelota bacterium. The sequence continues at coordinate 8,924 of JAPLIR010000016.1, forward strand.
GGCGCAATTTTTTTATCATTACCCGGGCTTTTAATGACCATTGATGACGATGAAGAGCTCAATGATGACGAAGAAGAAGAATGCGATGTATTATTCGACGCATTACCACATGTACATTGTAGAGCGCTGCAAGCAGTCGATGCTGCTGCAGTGCCTTTACATGCCAAACAAGAGCCAGGCTTCATTGCAACAACAGAAGGAGTAGCCAAACAAAGCACAATTCCTACTAATATTTTATATAAAATTCTTTTCATAATTTTTTCCCCCATCAGATCATTAATAGCTAATTCCTGAGTTTTAAACCCTCTCATTTCTTAATTTCAACGGCATACTCAGCAGTAATTTCAGCTAACTTTGAGATCAGTTTTCTTTCGTTAAATCCTGGCACCAACAAGAAGTTGTCAGCCAATTCTTTTTTACCTACTATTTGTTGAAAAGCTTTCAATAACTCTGCTACACAATCTTGTGACGTATCACCAGAATCTGGAAATAAAACTCGGCGAGCAGATATTTTTTGAGTCATTGATTCCAACTGAGACAAATCTCCAAATAAATTTTTTGATCGCCCTGCTCCAGAAGCGATAGAACTTGAACAGCCTTGCGAACTTTCATCATCTGAATCTGCAAACAAAGTCTTATCAACATAAATTTCTGGATGTAAATACTTGATATGATCTCTTAAATACGCAGATGACAGTACAGAAGGAACCTGCAATAGATCCGATCGAGCTGGCTTAGATTTTGAAAAGCTTTTTAATTTTTCGCTATCTAAACTGGAACAAGAAGATGATTTTTTATTGCCTTCTAATTTTTTTGGCACATTCCATCCCGTATCGCTATACTCCAATTCTGGACTATCAAAGGATGCCATACTCATACCATCGCAAGAAAAATCAAAGCCTTGACTTAAGCACGTAACGCCAGCACTCTGCGCACCGGCAGCCTTAAGCGCCTCAATGCACTTGCCCTTTTTATATTTGTTAGCATAACCAAAAGCGGTAATCCCTTTTTCATTCATACAATCGATATCAGCACCTTGCTGAATAAGTAAAGTAAGACATGAAACATGTCCATTTCGAGCAGCACATATAAGCGAAGTATCACCGCCTCTATTTGCATGATCTTTATCTGCTTTGGCTTCAAGTAAGCATTGTAAAACTCCTACATTACCATGACGCGAAGCGCTTATGGCAGGCGTGTCGCCATGCCCATCATAAGAATTTGGATCAGCATTTTTTTTAATCAAAGCCTGAACCACCTCTAATGATCCAGATCTTGCTGCAATACGTAATGGAGATTGCCCTTGAGGCAATTCAATCTGAGGATCGAATTGATCTAAAAAAACTAGTGCCGGACTTCTCTCACCTTTTATTTCACGTTTAGCAAGCGCTAGCTTAAATTCTTTAAGTCGTTGCGGCGTGCAGGGAGCTGAATTTGAACCACCCTGACCAGCCTTAGACTTTCTTGGGGGAGTTTTATAACCACTTTCAAAAAATGAGGGTCTATCATTTTTGATTTCTTGATCTTCTTCAGTAGAAGCTGGTGTCGAATTCTTTTCAGGTGTTTGACTTGCATAAGACAGACCAGATGCCATAATTATAGCTGCCAAGGTCAAAAAACGTACTGATTTGTAATTCATATATATCCTTTTGTATCTAACGATATTATATATTATATAGCCATTATAAAGACAAGATTACCATTATTATTCAAATTGTCAATAGATTCAGTTATAGAAAACGAGAGTTAATCAAGAATTTTAACCATATTTGACCTCACGCACACCTAAAAACTCACTAAAATGAGCCCTTTAGAGCCCTATTAAGCCTTAGGACAACGACATGGTGCGCTCGCACATTTTGAACAATAAGCACCTGCTTGAGCAGGTTTGCCCTCGTGACACTCGCCACTATGGCATTCTTGGTGCCCCAACAGGTGATAACGACAACAACAAGAGCAATTAAAAAAGTGTTACCAAGACATTGGCTTTTAGGGCCACCACTCTTATGAGTAACTTAATTTTTTTCTTCTTGTTGATCTTTCAATAAATCAACGCATGGTTGATGACCATTACTCAATGCCTCATCAAGAGCCGTGAAGCCAGCCTTATTTTTTTTATCTATCGCTTTACTTTCAAGCAATAGCTGTACAATTTTGTCATGGCCATAGGTTGCAGCCAATATAAGAGCCGATTCCCCTTCTTCATTAAAATCATTGATACGTATAGAAGTAGGTGCAAGAAAGCCACTTGCAAACAACTCACGAAAACCGCTTCCTGCAGCACCAGACATAGAATTCTGCTCAATACAAGCATCTTGCTCTCTCATGCCCTCGAGTAATAGTTTACTTTTTTCTAACTCGCCAAAAGCCGCCGCCGTCATCAATGACGAATACGTACTCTTAGAGCAAAATAGTCTTGCAAAAGCACTAATTTGACCCTGTTTTTTAGGCGTTGGCTTAACTATAGAAGCAGTAAAAGATCCTTGACTTGCCGAATGATCCGATGTCGGCGAACTTGAAGAATTCCTCGATGCAGAAATACTCATAAAGCCACTTGATGCCGACATTCCCATAGAATTGCCAAAAACAGGAGCGCTTACAGAACTAGCAGATACTTTTTGCCCCACAAGATCATTCACAACAGGTACAGACATAGATCTCAATTGATTCAATAAAGCTTGCCCTTTTTTGACGTCTACCTCTTGACCCTCTGGAATACTACAGAGCTCAGAAGTCACAGAACTCAGGGACATACCGCGATTACGACTATGCGCACCATCCTTCATTGCCAACGAACTCATGGAGATTAAAACCGATAATAACACTAAACTTGTATACTTTTTCATAAAAACCTCACATATATATATTGTTAAAGATAGTACAGTAATCAAAAATAAAAGATATAATATTTTTTTCTATTTGTCAAACTTTATGAGCTATCACACTCTATATTAAAAAACAAAAAAATCTCAGGTCTGACAGAGGTATTATTTTCTGTCAGACCCGAGATTGTATACTTTACGGCTCAGAACTATATATCGCTTAGAGCATTAAGCCTTAGGACAACGACATGGTGCGCTCGCACATTTTGAACAATAAGCACCTGCTTGAGCCGGTTTGCCCTCGTGACACTCGCCACTATGGCATTCTTGGTGCCCACAACAATGACAGCCTTTTGAAACAAGCATGAGCAACATCATGATAAGACTCACAACACCTGCGCCGCCAATAACATGATTAACTACCTCTGCATTTGAAGCAAGAAAAGGCAATTGGAACAAATCATAATGAGCCCATAGCTTAAGGCCGAAGTTAAGGGATACGACGCCAGTGATTAACCATGACGCAAAACCTAATATTTTCATTAAAATTGACTTCATCATTCAATCTCCTGTATTGGGGTCCATAAAAACATTCAACTACTCACTACATTATTTCGTATGCCCCCCAAAAAGCAAGGCTTTTGGGTAAGAATTTTATAAATTACTTGTAAACGCGATACATTTGCATAGTTCTAAGGCAATTGAATCTTTGCGAATAGAATTTGAAAAAGTATGGAATGATCCTGAATTGGGTATCTTTTGGCCGACGATGACACGCCGTCAGTTCATACTGGCACTATCCAAGCATAGTATCCCACAGAAAAATGCTTGAACTTCAAGCAGCATACGCCTTATTAGAAGCAAAAGTGAGTAATCTTACTACAGAAGTTAGTACGTTAAAGTCAGCCATAGATCTCTTGACGCGATCACAAGCACAAAAAAACGATACAACAGATGAACATAAAGGTACAATATCACTCGCAAACATGAGTCAACCAACACAAGAAGCGCAAGAGGTAACGCAAGAGACCAACGGACAAGAAAACTCATGGCGCAGTGTCCAGAACAGAAAACCACGACGCAGCCACTATACTTCACATAATCATCAATTAGTAGAGAAACAAAAAAATAAATTTACGAAGTAGTTTTTGATTTTTTTGCATTACACGTCCTTTATATAGTATGATTGAATGCTTTAATACAAGATTAGAACTATCATAAAAGGAATTATCATGACCATTAAAAAAATGATACTCATCACACACGTTATATTATATACAATAGCAGCACATGCCATGAAAAATAACTGTTTATCTGCTAAAGCAGAACCATATTATCTTTATAACTCAAGTCCTACCGCAATGGCTCAAGAAAATAACCAGCAGCTCTCATCCAGTTCAGCTAGCAGTTCGTCGTCGAACATAACACAAAACACACCTTCATCTCAAATAAGAAGATCTTCATTTCCTTCTCATGCACTTCCCTCATTACCCTCCCAAACAGCTCTCTATGATAAAATAAATAAGCTAGAGAATGAGACCGTTATACTAAGAATGCTCAATGCACAAATAACCCAGGCCTTGTTAAGCCAACAAAAAAAAATAAATACTCTAGAAAGCCGCTATGCGCAAACAACGATACCTAAACTCATATCACAAGAACAAACATTAACTACATTGGTTGCCGGGCAAAGAAATTACGAAAGAAAGATGCATGACCTTATTGTGCATAACCTAACACTAACTCAAGAAGTTTATGAATTACATGGCCTTTTCAAGCACTTGTCACAAGAACTTGATCAACAAAAAAATAGCCAAGGATGCATGTCCGGACCAGTTGTATATGCATCAGCCGAACCCGAAGAGCAATGCTTAGATTAGTACCCAAAACAATGCTATAGAGACTAAAACCCTACTCCACCTTTGAGCCACAAGCTCCATTGGGAATAAGTGCTGTTCTTGCGAGCACAACCGCTAGCCCATTCAACGCTACCGCCAAACCCAAAAAATGGCTGCCAATTGTCAATAACACACCACACATTGCCCGCATGGAAAAATACCCCATGACTCATCGCATGCGGCACCAACGCTGCGCGTGTATCAATATCAGCATCGCTCAACAAAACAGCTGGATTTGATGTTTGTACCGTTGTAACTGGAATCATACCAAATTCTCCCTGGAGCTGATTCAACGTTCCATTACTGTCATACGCAACAACAGAAGAATCGGCATTCAAGTTACGATAATTACTATTACCAAGCCCTTGACCACCGTGCAAGGTTGCCTTGCTTTGCGTTGCACTTAAAGGAATCGGGTTATTGGTTATTGCATCAAAGCCATATACCTGCGCATCACCTTTGACTGCGTAGAGCCCCGCAGGGAATCTTTCACGACAATGCAACTTTTCAGCCGTGCGGCCAAAGAAATTATAGCCACAATCGAGCTCTAACCCACGATAATGGTATGATAGCTTGAGAGCAAGGTCTGCTTGCACAGCAAATGACACCTTTACATCAAGGGTGGTTTTATTGATAGCCGGAAACAAACAACGTTTATATTGATTTGGTGCAGCCGGCCCCATAGGCCCGAAAAACAAATCATGGGATGGGTCAGCAAAAGCTTCCAAAAGCATATACCGACTCCCTGGACCGTTATTGACTAAATCAAAAGAACGTTTTTGTGATGCGCGGGCCAAATGAACCACATTGGCATCCAGATAAACTGCCAGAGAACTGCCGGCATCCTCATTGCACCATAGATAACCATGAGCAGTCACCCCGCCACCAACTTCCCAGTGTTTTCCGTTACCAATAATAGGCTCAAATAAAAACTCAGAAGAAGGCCTTGTGCCTGTTGGCGCTGCAACACGGAAATTAACCCCAGCATGATGATGGTCCCCGGCATAGTTCCAGCCAACAACAGCACGCAATTCAGCAATACCATTACTCACCGCACGACCCCAAATGCGTCCATTCTCGAGCGACTCTCTAATATCTCCCGGCAAAGGCTCTTTACCAATAAAAAAATCATCTGCATCTTCTGTTAAATTTTTGCGCGTCAACGTATCAGTAAATAAATAACCTGCAGGATACGATGCCACCCCTTTTACCGTAATACATTCACGTAAAGCCAAGTCCCATGTCGTATTGACTATCGGCAGATCAAAACGCAGATAAAGCCCATCGCAGATATGGTCCAACCCAAGATAGCACTGCAGATCTAAAATAAAATTCTTAATCTGAGGCTTGAAGCATAACGTACTTTTATAATCAGATGGCAACCCAAAGTAATCGGCCAAAATGTCGCGAGGACCGCGATCTGTTACTCTGCTTCCCGAAACCGGCAACGAACAGGACCCTAACAACAGCTCTGCCATCTCTTTTGGCTCAAACGACCGGGCATAGGCTGGCGTTATGGCGAAGGCGCCATAAAAACAACCCTCTGACGGTTGATTAATGAGCGTCTGCCATCCTACCAAGTCCCGGGCAACCTGGGCTCCCTGAGACCGAGGGTTATAAGAGGATTGGCCAGTGAAAGCCTGCACCCCAATAGTAGGCAATAAGGCAATAATTACACCATACAACAGGACTCTTGAGACTGACTGACTTATATTCTTGTTCATAAAACTGCTCCTAGGTAAGATATTTTCTTTGCTCCATAGTAAAATAAGCGCAAAACAAGATGCAATGCTTACCCAGTTTTTATAGGCTTTTAACCTAAAAAACCTATAAAGAGCACCTAAATCATTATTGGCAAAATTCCCTTGTTTTAAAAAATATGGTAACCTAAATTGTATGTAGGCAGACGAATTCTGAAAAAATAACTATAGAGATACCATGAAAATACAAAGAAAAAAGGGATACTTTTCTATATCTGCAGTAGCGGAAATGTTTTCAATACACCAACAAACCATCAGGCTGTATGAAAAAGAGGGCTTAATTGTCCCTAAACGCTCTGAAGGCAATACACGCCTTTTTTCTGAAGATGATATCAGCCGCCTAGAAGAAATAATCTATTTAACCCATAAATTGGGCATCAATCTTGCAGGCGTTGAAATGATATTCAAGCTCAAAAAACAAATTCACAAGATGCAAAAAGACATGAACAAGGCTTTTGAGGAAGCGCAACACGAACTTGATAAAGAAGCAGAAACATCAAAGCATGCGTTTAAAGCAAGCGCACAACAATTAATGAAATTAAAACAAGAAAAACAGATTAAATCAAAACCACAACCCGTGTCACCAGTGGCTGAAGTAAAACAAGAGCCAGAAACTTTTGACGTTGATGTAGACAACTGGGAAGTGGAATATGATGAATAATGTTTTATTTGTGTGAAAAAAAATGTAAGCCTAGATTTAGGTGATAAAAAATTCAGGGCGGACATTAAAGAAGGAATCAACTATGCAAAACAATGAATTTTCAAATGATAACACACAGTTTGTTCTCTCGTATGAACTACTGAGCTTACTTCGTTGGCTAGCAGAACATGACGCAGAAAAATTAAAGAAGCTTATCACCAAGGCTTTAGCAAATGGCCTACAAGAAGATGTAAATCGCGCACGAAAAAACAGAGATGAAGAACAAGTTTTAGAAGAGATCCAACACGGCATGCTCGATTTCTTTAATCTTCTTGAAATATTGCTTGCTGAAGCAATGGACGAACAAACCATGCACAAGGCAATGCAAAAGAATCTTATGCCCGCAATTGATCAAATTGATGCTACCATTTGCGATGACGCTACCGTCCGCACCAGCATTGAACGAGCAACGGCAAAAATAGAACATAATTCAAAAGAAAATCCAAAAGATATTCTTTTCAAAGAACTACTTAAGCGTTGGAAGCCAGTCAATAAAAACGCTTTTAATTAATCAAGCTATTTTTTAGTATGCAAAAAGGCCCCCAGAAAATTCTGGGGGCCTTTTTTGTTGAATTAAACATTCAAATTTATAAATCAAAAAAATCTAATTCCTCTAATGCTTCACGGAGTTCAAAAAGCGGCAATCCGACAATGGTTAAATATGAACCATGAATAACTTTTAAAAACTGTGCGCCAAATTCTTCAATGGCAATTGTATGCGCTGCTTCAAGCGCAATTCTAAGCAATGATACACAGATCCTTATCACGCACCTTTTTTTGAGGCACTAACATATCTCCTACACACACGCCATTATGCGACGAATCATCAATTCCATTATCAAAAAAACCATTACTGTTTCCTACTAACTGCTTAGCTACTACAATAGCCTGTTTAAGTGTAGCGCGCTTTGCATCTTTCCCATACAGATTCGCATACTCATTAATAAGTTCTATAGATTCAGATGGCATGATTGCTTGATCTTTATATTGATTGATAACACGTACAGGCAAATTGTTCATAAGTTCATTCTTTTGAGACCTATAAGATCCGTCTAATACTTCACGAACAATACCTATACATTCATTTTTATAGCGCTGTAAAATGAAAATTTTTGTGCATCCATCTACGGTTGACCAATCCGCAGTGTTGAACGATGCCTTATTTTCTAACAATAAGCGTGCACAGGACTGACGACCAAAGCTCAATGCTGCTGTAAGCGCATTAAATTTTGCGAGTTCTAGTTGCTTATGAGGACTCTTTAAGAACAATGCAACAAGAGGCGCGTGGCCATTAGAAGAAGCGATTTGCAAGGAATTTTGCTTGAGAATTGGCTCTTGAAAATCTACATCTGCTTTTGCTGCAAGAAGAAGTTGAACTATATTTTTTCTGCCCCAAAATTATGCATAAGTCAATACACTATTATTATTAAAACAGTCATTAGTCACACAAGCATTTGTATCAAGCAATATTTTTACCATTTCAGCATTATTGTTATGCACAGCGGATATCAGAGGGGTAACGAATTCCGTCTCCCCTGAAGGAAAAACATGATCAATTCTGTGATCGCTGTAATCTTTCACATTTGGATCAACTTTTAATGCAAGCAACGAGCGAGTCATACCTGAAAGATTATTATTTACAGCAAACATGAGTGCCTTTTTAGGATCTCCGTTATTTCTTCTGATAACTTCTTGCACAAGTTCATCATTTGTATAGGCCACACTATCTGTTTTTTTGGTGGCCTTTTCTTCCATACCATGCATGGAAATAAAAGATCCAATTAGGGTAATGATCACCCCTCGTAGAATGATATTTTTAATAAATATATGTTTATCCATGACAACCCCATTAGGTAGTATCTTTTGATTAATGCTTGTATAGGAAAGTCTACAACATTTAAATCAATGGTCAAATAGAAAAACTTAATGATTTAACTCAACTAAAAAAGGGTTTTTATCAATAGAAATTTCTGAAATATGAGAGGCATCCTGACAAGATAGATGCTTATTGGTGGAGAAACAAGGATGATACTTTCCTTATTGAAAAGTACTATGCGTCCAATTGTTTGAATTTTTTTCATCAGTAAACCTGGTGACATCTTTAAATGATTCATTAAATAAAAAGGCCCCAGAAATTTCTGGGGCCTTTTTATTTGAAACTTTTTCGTGCTCTACAAATTTATAGATTAAAAAAATCTAATTCCTCTAATGCTTCACGTAATTCAAACAGTGGCAATCCAACAATAGTTGAATATGAACCATGAATAACTTTTAAAAACTGCGCACCAAATTCTTCAATAGCAATTGCATGTGCTGCTTCAAGCGCAATACTGTTATCGATATAAATATCAATCCACTGCTCAGGAATAGCAAAAATATATTCAGCCTGTTCACAGCGCACAATACGTTTTTCGATCTGCCATGCACCATCTTTCCATATTTTTTTATCAAGACAAAATGCTGTTGCCAAGCGAGCACCCGCACGAGCATCTCGAATCTTTTGAACTGCATCCGCACGGTCAACTGGTTTGCCTTCGATGCGACCATTAAGGTCTTGCGATAAGGTATCTGCCGTTAACACAAAACAAATGTCGCCCTCTTTTCCTTGCGGCAAGACCACATGTTTCATTTTATGTAGGGCTATTGATTCAACTACCTGCGGCAGGGTCAATCCCCAATCGCATACTGATTCATCTGCATCCTGGCCAACCAGCGTAAAAGGAAGCTTAATTCCCTTAAGCAATGATTGCCGCGATGGCGACTTTGAACCTAAAAGAAGTGTGTGTTTAATGTGTTGCATGAAAAAATCCTTATTTTTTTATCATTTTTTTGCATTACTCACCCATAAAAGACTCCGTCTCTCAAAAGGTCTTGCGTAGCACGATGTATCTTTAAACGCACTGCTATAACCAGTATATATGATTTATACCCTGAGAACAAAGGGAAACGCTAATTGTCCAACAATGAGAAAAAGTGTATAATGTATTAATGACAGTTAAGCAAATGGATACATAGTAAGAAATTCATTCCCCACTAAAGAGACAATCATGATTAATACCGAACTTAATGTAAGTACCAAAAAAGAAAAACCTAATGCAACATTCCATCAAAAAACATTTGATCAATTAATAAAAACAGTACAGGATCTTCACAATCAACAAGAAACGACAAATCGTGATCTTGACCTTGCTTTGCAATTTTATCATGAAACCATGAGGCCTCATGAATCAGTTTTATTGCAGGTTCTTATGGAGCGCTTCACGATCGCATATCAATGCTATAGAACTTCAAAAAACTTCTCAAAACATGAGCTCAAAGCATTTAAAGAGTGGCTTACACAAGAAGTTAATCAAGTTTGCGTTATGCACAATTCACTCAAAGTTCCCGCTGAAATTCAAAAGATTTTCAAAGAATTACATGGCATCAGTTATGAAGAAAGCCTTGCTGAACAATTAAATACGCTGAAAAAGGCGATAAAAGAGCAATTTGGCATGGATATAGATATTTCAGATATCGATCTTCAGGACTCACATGAAGAAATTATGCGAAACATATTTCTAAAAATGGGCAAAGCTACTGCCAGCAAAAAAGACTCTTCTTGCAAAGCTCCACAATCAAAAAAGCAACGCGAAAAAGAGCTAAAGAAGCAGGCGTTTGAAGAAATACAATCAAAGAGCTTGAGCAGTATTTATAAACAATTGGTACGTGTTTTGCATCCCGACTTGGAGCAAAATATCGAAAAGAAGGTCTGGAAAGAAGAGTTGATGAAAAAGCTCACGACCTCTTATAAAGGCAATGACCTGTATTCGTTGTTGACCATAGAAATGGAATGGGCAAATCGCTCTGCAGGAAAGATACAATCACAAAACGATGAAGACCTCAAAATCTATAACACTATTTTGAAAGATCAAATAAACGAACTTCAAACTGCTATTGATACGCTCTTTATGCATCCAAAATTTATGCCTATTCAAGGACTTTATAATAATAAGTTTGATGGAATATCTACCTTAAAAAATAAAACCGTCGAATTGAAAAAATCAATTCAGGAAATCCAAGGAATGATTCCTCTCCTTAAAACTTCGGAATCCCAAACTATCTTTAAAAAAATTATACAAGAACGTATTGCAATGCAAAGACTTACGACTCAAAAATTTATGCCGTTTTAATGCAGCGATTGTTAATTAATGTGACAACGGGTGGCACTATACTGTCTACACTTCGAACTTTTAATTGGAACAGCTTACAGGAAAAATACAATGTATCCGCATTGCTTAATCCATTGACAGTTGTAAAAACGATCTAGTAGTATCTCAACTGCTTAAGTTGTATTGAAAATATTTTACAAGAGAGATCCCTATGAAAATAGTAAGAATGTACATTCCATTATTTCTTATCCTTATCAATCAAACAAGCTGGGTGTATTCGACGTCTAATTTGGGTGAATTTACCCCCATTGTTGGTTCACCCTTTGCAACAGGAAGCAATCCCTTTTCTGCATCATTTTCACCAGTAATTTCGGGCAATGTATTTGTTGCAGCTGCAAATGCAAATGACAGCACAGTTTCAATGTATAGTGTTAATCAAACAACTGGGTCATTGACTGCTGTTGCAGGGTCTCCATTTGCTACCGGAAGTTATCCCCAATCAGTATCATTTTCTCCAGATGTATCAGGAAGTTTATTTGCCGCTGTCGCAAATAATGGAAACAATAAGGTTTCAGTATATAGCATTAACACAACAACAGGCGCTTTTACCCCTGTTGCAGGGTCTCCATTTTCCACCGGAAATTTTCCTAGTTCTGTAGCCTTTTCACCAATAGCATCCGGAAATTTATTTGCTGCTGTTGCAAACGCATCGGGTACTGTATCAGTATATAGTGCTAATACCACAACAGGCGTATTCACCCCTGTTGCAGGGTCACCTTTTGCTGCAGGCTTAGGCCCAATTTCTGTGGCATTTTCACCACTAGTATCCGGCAATTTATTTGCTGCTGTTACCAACGGAAGCAGTAATACGATCTCAGTGTATAGCGTCAATCAAACAACCGGAGTATTCACTCCCGTTGCGGGATCGCCATTTGCAACAGGCACCACACCTTTTTCTATAGCGTTTTCGCCACTCTCATCAGGAAACTTATTTGCTGCTGTTACCAATAATAGCGACAATAATGTTTCAGTGTATGAGGTTAATCAAACAACTGGTTTATTTACACCTGTTACTGGATCTCCATTTGCAACAGGGAATACCCCTTATTTTGTAGGGTTTTCACCACTCTCATCAGGAAACTTATTTGCCGCTGTTACCAATAATCACGGTGATAATGTTTCAGTGTATACCATCAACCAAACAACGGGCGCATTTACACCCGCAACTGGATCTCCATTTGCAACAGCAAGTTACCCAGCTGCAGTGGGATTTTCACCACTACTATCAGGAGGCTTGTTTGCTCTTGTTTCAAGCCAAACTGATAACAATGTTGCTATTTATAATGTTACTTCTTCTGAAGTAGTTAAAAATGGTAGCGCTTTATCACTCGCAATTATCGCCAAATATTGCAGTAATGCCTTCTAGCTTTTTAAATTTGATTTAAAAAGCTAAACCAACATCAGCCCACAGCGCCCATTGATTAAATGCGGCATTGTGCTGAGCGAATTCATACGATCCGCCTAAGCCAAATAGACCTGCAAAACATCTGAATGCGTAGGGCCTTGCAATGGCAGCATATATTTTGTTGGTCAGAACATTGGGATGAGCAGCTGATGAAAGATTAAGATCGCTCACTGTTAAAGGCACAAATATTGCATCACTCACAACGGTTCCAAAAGATTGGGCAATAGTTGCCGTACTTGCAGATGTTTGATTGGTGCCGCATACACCACTCATATCATAAATACCTATAGTATTGTTCGATAAAGCATTATTGCAGCATCGCAATGCAACTTTTTCTTTTTGACGCCACCATAAATCATAACCAATTTCTATATCCCAGTTGCAATGGCGGTGGTGCAGAGCAAGCCAAAAATCTACAGTACTGCGTGGGGTTACTTTTGTTGGCAATGTAAAATAATTAATTCCAGGCAATGAATTCAAGGGTTGACTTTGATCTACAACTAATAAATAACGAGACCAGTCACCATTATCACACAAATCAAACGATCGTCTTTCATGAGCACTAAAAGCATAGCGATATTTACAATCGCCCAAGATAGTCCATGAATTATCTTCTCGCTCACACAAAACATAGTCAGCATTCAAACCTACACCAAGAGTTACATGCTTAGAGCCAACAAGTGGTTCAAACAAATAATATGAAGTTGGACGATTGCCTGTTGGAATAGTAAGCACACCGTACAAAGCAATGTGATCTACTTTGGGACAATCAAAATCATAACCAATTTTTATCTGAATATCATCAAGGCCAGCTTTAGTTTTTTCCCCACAACATTTAATTTTGCCAGCACACCAGTCTGGATTATTAAATCCATCACACATGTTTGTAAAATCTGGTATGGTCCCATTTTCAGTTCTATCAGTTTCTCTTACATGCATAGTATGGGTAGCGCCCATAATTGCAGTATTAGCAAGCAACCATAAACCATCTAACCATCTATTAAAATTCGCATAGAAGGTGAGCACTCCTCCATAGGTAGTGCGTTGAGGAGCACAGCACAATGTTGAACTGTACAGTGTTCCTGAAGCAGAAATAACATTAAACCACAAAGGGTTTATATCTCCCGTGCCATTTTCGCGTACTGCAACACAGCATTTGTTGTGCGGCAAAAAGAATGCGGCTGATTTTTTTCCTTGTGTTGATCGTTGATAAAATGGTTTGACGGATAGCTGGAAATCGTTTTTATCGCCGTGATACATATCATAATCGGTTAAAGCAAGTTCAAATGTTGGGTCAGTGGTGATTTGGCGAGGTGTAAAAAAAGTGTGACTTGCGCCATATGCCGCGCAACATCCAGATATAAGGATAAAAAAGATACATAACTGTAAAGACTTCATATATTCTCCTTTGGTATAAAAAATAACTTTTATCATTTTTGTACGTTACTCCACCTTTTAATAAAATAATTTTATTAAATATGATCACATAAAGAGACAATATTTTTGTTGAATGGCCACGGTTAATGCGCTTTCGATTAACGATGACAGTATTCCATAACGGGCTATGGCAAATCGATAAGCGCCTTCTATTAATGTTTGGCCGGCTACAACTATTTTTCCATCGACTTGTATGGCGAGGCTTTGGGCTTTGCCATTAGTGCTTGTATCAAATATGGTTGTAATGATTCCTGCAGGCATTCCGGAGGGGCTGAATGTAGCATCAAGTGTTCCGTCAGAGGTGTATCGTGCTAACAAAAATTGAGTAATGCCTGTTATTGTAGCCTGCCCGGCGGCAACTATTTTACCATCAGTTTGAAGAGCAATTTTTGTTGCTTGACTAGTTGTCCCAACCGGTGTTGTTACGGTGCCTAATGGAGTTCCACTAGGATTAAAGTTAGTATCAAGTGTGCCATCGGAATTATATCGTGCCAATGCGGATTGAATAATGCCGGTTACTGTAGCATTGCCAGAAACAACTATTTTGCCATCAGCTTGTAGAGCTATGCCGCTTGCTGCTGCTCTTGTGCCAATAAGTGTTGTTACTATGCCCGTGCCCGTACCAAATGAGGTAGTATCAAGCGTTCCATTAGCGTTATATCGGGTTAATGCAATATAGGTAACGCCTGCCAAAACAGAAAATCCAGCAGCAACTATTTTCCCATCGGTCTGCAAAGCTACATCAAAAAAACGAGTTCCCGTATCAATCAGCATTGTTATTTTGCCACCTATGCCAAATGAAGCATCAAGTGTTCCATCAGAGTTATATCGAGCTAATGCCCCATAAGAAACAACCGCTGGTATAGTAATGGTAAAGCCCGCAACAACTATCTTTCCATCGGCTTGTAAAGCTACTGCTTGGCCTTCGCTTACATCAGCAATAAATATTGTTACTGTACCTGGTATAGTACCAGAAGGATTAAATGAAGTATCAAGTGTGCCGTTAGAATTATATCGGGCTAATCCAAAGTAAGTAGTTCCCGAAACATTTGCCGTACCTGCAGCAACTATTTTGCCATCAGGTTGTAGTACTACTGCAGAAATTGAACTATTGCTACCGACACCAAATGATGTCCTTGCTATGCCAGCTACGCCAAATGAAGTATCAAGTGTCCCATTCGTATTGTACCGTGCTAATGCAAATAGGGAATCGCCTCCCATATTAACAGCAAACCCGGCGATAACTATCTTGCCATCGGGTTGTACAGCAACGCCATTAGCTACGCTTATACTATCAATAGGTGTCGTTACGGTGCCAGGTGGCGTTCCGCTAGGGTTAAAAGTAATATCAAGGGTTTCACCAATAGCAGTGAATGGTATCAAGCAACTAACGAGTATCGCTTTTGTTAACCATGTGCATTCCATCTGCATTGTTTTTATCCTTATAAATTAAAAATTCAGGCGAAATGGGACCAATATCACATTCTTCATTTGATATATGTTTATCTTTATTTGTGAGCTTTAGTCAACAAATGGGCCCACTTAACACAGGTAACCGCACTACAAACCCTATATTTGAGCTATCTTAATTAATTGATAACTTTCTCTTTTTGAAACAAATGTATGCGCAGATTGTAGATTAGCGATAACTATTTTATGAGTTCTGAAGTTGGGGGAAGAAGGCAACTTATTAAGCTGGTACTATCGAACTTGATGCTGAAGGATGAAAACATCGTCTGTGAAGTGCTTTCGCCATTTGATTTGATAGTAAAAAGTTCGGATGATCAACTATGGCTACACAGAAATTGTGCAAGAATTAATTAAATCGGGCGCTGATGTCAACATTAAAGGAGAGTATGGACATACGCCGCTTATGCTTGCTGCTAAAAATGGCTATGAAGATATTACTATCTCCCTCATCAAAGCAGGTGCCCATATCAATGCCCAAAAGTCACTTGGAGACGCAGCCCTGATAATTGCCCCTGAAACCTCTAAAGAAGACGATCCAAGTATTATTAAGGAATTAATCAAAGCAGGTGCCGATATAAACATTCAAACTAATACGGGTTCAAGCGCACTAACTAGAGCTGTTGAGCAAGGCAATATACATATAATCAAAGCTTTGCTCAAAGCTGGCGCCGATGTACACTTGAAAGGCGAATGGAGCCGCGCTGCATTAGATTGGCCATATCAGATGACATAAAAAAACTATTAGAAGAACATAAGAAACAACAATCGTTCGCACTAAAATAAAAAAACAGCTTAGGCGATAAAAACCTTCTGAGCTGTTTTTGTTTGCAACCTATGTTAATTTTTTTGCATTGATAACCGGCGGATCATGAGCGAATTTACCACAACCTTCTATGAGCAAATACATACCCGGAACCGGATTTTAGATACCGCTCAAATTGTATTGCCTTCACTTCATCATCAAAACAAACGTATGTCACTATTTTCCATGGCCTAAAGTCAGATCAATATATTGATCCACCAGAATTATGTTTTTCAAGTCGCTGTTCAAGATCAACAGTATATCCTATGTAGGTTTTGCTAGGATCTTTTAATGATTTGATGAGATAAACGTAGTACATAGTGAATCAGAAGAGTTTTATGGTGGAGAAATGTGGAAACAAAAAAATTAATAACAAACTCGCTCGAGAGCGAAACTTAATGAGCCGGAACAATTTTAATGTAATTTTAATCGGATGAACTTTATGCCCTACTTCGCAAGCTACGAAGGGCATTCTTCGCTCAGTTCTATCAATCTTTATTTTAATTTGTATACCAATCATTTGAAGAAGATGGCCCGCCATTCGAAGCTCCTTAAAGAGCGAAGAATGGCTGGAGACGCTGTCTACACTTCGAACTTTTAACTGGAACAGCATCACACATATCCTGAAATTATTCAGGCATCAAACATACTCTTATTAAGAGTCAGTTTCTGATGCACTTCTTCATTGACAAGGGCCAACAAGCGGCAACACTGTAACCGTAATAGAACAGAGGTAAGAGTTTTATTCATTTAAAAAAAAGTTGCTCCAAGCTGTTTCATTGATGTATCCTTCTAGAAAATAAAAAACTTCAAAAAAGGAGCCATCATGTTTGCAAAAAAATTCTATTCCTTATGTCTGATTGTTGCATTATCATGTAGCTCATTATCTCTGCTAGCCAACAGTTGGCGCATACTGTTCTACATGGATTCAAGTGATAGCCTCAGTGATATGGCATTTAAAAATATTACTGATATGGTTCGTGGAAAACCCAATGATTCCATTGAGCTTTTTATTCAACTACATGCTTATTACAATGCCGGCTTACGGTATCGAGTAACCAATCAAGGTTTAGTCTTTTTGGAAGAAGTAACGTTAACTGGCAATAACAAACAAGATTTTATTGATGCTGCATCATGGGGATTTTCTGGTAATAATGCTGACCACACTATGATGATCATGTCAAACCATGGTTGGGGAATTCTAGATCCTCGCTGGAATGAACAAACACAAAAATACGAAGTCGATAGTGATCAACTGGCAACATCCTGCACCGCCAAACGGTCAGCCCTTGCTCATCACCAACAACGACACAAAGGCTACATGTTTAACCATACAACAAAAACCTATCTAACCAACGATGACCTCATCTCAGGCCTCAACACCATTAAAGATGAAGTCCTGTCTGGCCAACAGATTGATATTGTAGCTTTTGATACGTGCATGGGAGCAATGCTCGAGGTTGCTTATCAAGTGGCCCCGTTTGCTCGCTATATGGTGGGCAGCCAAAGTTGTTCATTACCCGATGGCTTTGACTATCAAGGTATCACGACAGTCTTGAATCAAGAAAACAATACACCATTGGATGTTGCTGCTGGTATGGTTAATGCATTTGATGATTATTATACTCGCCATGATGATTCAGGAATCTATACTCATACCGCCTTCGATCTAAACCGTGTGGATGACGTGCGCATAGCGCTCAACCTCCTCATTGAACAGGTACTTAATCTTCCAGATTACACAAATATTTTGAATACAGTCCGTGATGCTTCGCCACGTTTTTGCATGTGGCCAATGTATACCGACACCATGGAATTTTTTACTATTTTAGGCAATCAATTAGCCCCCAGCGAAGAATCAGACCAAGTCACTGCCGTTATGCAAGCAATAGAGATTTTGCGCAATGCACATGCGACAATGATTGTTGCTCGTTGTGGCGGATCGGCAACACACGGTATGGCTCACGGCTCGGCTATATATTGTCCCTTCAATCGCATAGATAGCTCATACAATCAGACACTGTTTGCAGGGTCGTGCCAATGGATTAATCTCTTGCAAGCTATGTGTACTGATCAAACAGGGGATAGTCTGACAGCCTGGTCTGTTGGAAATGCTTCATGAATGCAAAGAAACTGTTATAGTGACATTAATTCGGTTTCTGATGTACTTCATAGAACAGGGGGGAAATTAAGCCCCTAGCACCTGGCGCAACCATCGGGCAGCCTCCGTAAATGTTTCTGGCCGTGCATTCTGCAATCCATGTCCTATGCCCTCAAAGCGCCAATAGGTAATAGGCACGCCATGTTCTTGGGATTTTGCTACAAATGCATCACATGATTCAAGCAATGGATCATTTGTTCCTACCACAACAAACATGGGAATTTTTAAATAAGCTAAAAAAATTGCTTCTACTTATTGACTTTACCTGAGATAACTTACTAATTTTAATAAAGCATTCTCGTTTATAAGGATTATTTTTAACCGAGGTTTTATGAAATTTAAAAAAATCTTACTCATAGTTATTGCAAGCTTTACTCTTTTAGTTCTTGTTGGGCTTAGTTATCAATTTATAAGCACGAAAATAGACGATTGTCGTTATCCAGCACCGGGGAAAATGGTTGCTGTTGATGGATTTAAATTACATATTAACTGTTCAGGAACTGGGACACCAACGGTCATTTTAGAATCGGGACTGGCAAACTTTTCAACTTATTGGACATTTGTTCAAAAAGGAGTTGAGCAATTTGCCCATGTATGTAGTTATGATAGGGCTGGCCGTGGCTGGAGCGAAAAAAGTCCTAATCCACGCACAGGTGCATTTATAGTAAAAGAACTTCATACACTGTTGCAAAATATGCATGCTCAACCACCGTATATTCTTGTAGGCCACTCTTCAGGAGGCATTAACATGCGTCTATATGCTAATACCTATCCTGATGAAGTATTTGGCATTGTATTAGTAGATTCTTCCCATGAAAAGCAAGAAGAACGTTTTGAAGAAGTTCAAAAACGTTTTCCTCGCCCGATATTAGACCGAATCAAAGGCTATATATTGACAAGTAGGATTGCGATTTATTTGGGAATAACGCGTTTGTATCTTACATTGCAAGATGCACCCCCTTTTCCTACATCAATTAAAGATGTTCTTATAGCAAAAATGAAAAGCACCAACAGTTTAACAACAGATGAATTCACACCATTTAAGGAAACTTTAAAACAGATTGAACAATCGCATAACGCCTTAGAAGATAAACCCTTAATAGTGATTACTGGGGGCAAAGAGCTTGATGCACCTGAAGGGTTCAAACAGGAAGCAAATGAAGTTGGAAAGATATTTCATATTTTTCAGAAGGAACTTTTACAACTCTCTAAGGTATCTAAACAAGTAATTGCCGAAAACAGCGGGCATATGATTAACCTTGAGCAGCCAGAAATTATTGTTGATGCCATTCGTGAGATGGTAAATGACTATCGAAAAGCGCAAGCTACACCTTTAGCAGCCCCTTAACATTTCTCATTTAGACAGAAAAGCTGGGAATGTATCCAATCATCGACACAGAGCCAATCATCCAGTAAGCACATGCATTAACATATGCGGCATGATAAGCATCATCGTTTTTTGCTGCTGGAATTTTTTCCATAAGTTGTTGGCGATATAACAAGTCAACTGATTCTATTAACTCTTCTGGTAGAGCCTTGGCGCACCAACAAGTTGGCATGCTCATTCGTAAATAGGTTGCATCTAATAATGCACTGTGCACTTTGCCATGTTCAAAATCAATCAATAATAAGGTTTTCTTGTTTGGATTATCAAATGTGTTGTCTGGACAAATATCACCATGGATAAAGGTTGTAAAAGAACCAGGTTCTGTAACTCCTTTCAAAACTGTGTTTATAATGTCTAGTAAATGAGCCGTATAAGGTATTTTAAAATTTTTTAAAATAGATTCTAGGCGCGACATTATATCGGTTGATTTGTCTTGTTCTGTAATTACAGAAGGGTTTATACGGTGCAAAATTTTAAGGTACTCATCAGTATGCTGATAGCTATATGCATGCAATTGTCCAAGACATATCATAAATCGCTGCAAGGTATCAGTTGCTGCTTGAGAGTTGTCTATCGTAGTTAAACTATCAACTAAACTAATATGAGGTTTACCTAAATCTTCAAGCAGAATAAAGCGATGTTCTTTGTTGCCGCCATAGAAGCGTGGCGCTATTGCTATCTTTGTGTTTAATGTGGATACAAATTCAAGACCAGCCCAATCTCGAGCAAATCGATCAAACGCTTCTTGATCTTGTCCATTTTTTACAGGCAATGCTTGTTTTAGAATTACACTCTTCGGAATATCATTGTGCGCATCTTTAATCATAAGCCTTAAGACAAGATTTCGTCTGTCTGGTTCACTTAGGCGAACAATAGATTGTATTTGAATTGATTTATGGAAAGATGAAGAAAGCAGTTTGGCAGCTTCTTTTACAACAAGTGAATCAATCGTTACTTCTTTGGTCTTGGTATAAATTCTTTTGATAATCCAATAGGTTAATGGTGCAACAATGGCGGCAATCAATAATGCGATTGCAAGAGTACTCAGGCCTTTTTGGTTAATGTTCATACGTGTCCTTTTTTCGAGATAAATATTATTGTCATCTTATTTAAAGATAATCACATTCATGAAGATTAAGTCCAGCAATCTCTATTTTGTTAAAAAATGTTGCAACCATTGAGCGGCTTCCGTAAATGTTTTTGGCCGCGCATTCTGCAAGCCATGCCCTATACCCTCAAAGCGCCAATAGGTGATCGGCATGTCATGTTCTTGGGCTTTTGCTACAAATGCATCGCATGATACAAGGAGAGGATCTTTAGTTCCTACTACAACAAGCAATAGCGCCAATATCATGATGGTAACCACGTTTTAGCTTTACAAAATAAGATGCCTGGTCATGCGTCTGAGCTTTGTATACTGACGCATCCATATCAGCGCCTAAAGGGATGAATGTCAGGGTAGCAACTTTAATGCCGTAATCGGTATTTAAGCAATCAATAATGCATTGATTTGAAAGAGATTGTTTTTCTATCATAGTGAAGACTTATCAGTAAAAGGTGAATAGCAAGCAGGGCTCTTGCCCAGCAAATTTTAAAAAATCATTCAATAAACGAGCATTTCATCTATCATCAACAGCATCATACTACACCTTATACATAATTATTTTTAGTTTTTTCCCAATTACAATAAAGAAGCTAGTGTTTGAATATGAGATGTTAAATACACTAATAAATCTAATGTTTGTTGTACCTGCGCAATGCCTAACTTATTCTTTTCATCATCACCATCCAAGCTCCGTTCAATGTTGTAAGCCATCCAATTGAGGCAATTGCCCCTGATACAATCAAAGGATGCTTGAATGTCATCTTTATTAATGGTACCACCAGCTTTTTTATATGCGTTAATAATAGAGGTGAAAAATTCAATATTAATAGTTCCAGATGGAAAACCACTCCAATCAAGTGCTATACAAATAATGTCTTGAGTCGGATTTAATAGTCGCGCAGCCTCCCAATCGATAATCATTGGATTGCCATCATCTGTCCACAGAACATTTTTTTGATCAAGATCGCCATGGCTTATGAGAGTATGTTTGTTTAGTTGGGTAATTGCATGGCTGTATTTTTCATTCCAGGTGAAAATATCAGCAGTCAAATCATGCAAGGCGCTGGCAAATGGCAGATTGCTCTTTATTGCTTTTGCTATGAGATTCTCATAATAACTATTAGCGTGAATATCCCACGTTGCTTGCGTAAGTTTTGGTAGTTGCAAGTTGAGCTGATGCATTTGTGCTACAATTGTAGCTATTTTTTTTGCGTATTCTCTATTCGTTAAGTTTTGACTCAGAATAGTACCTGGCATCCAGGGATAAATAATAAAAAATGCATTATCCAATTCAATGACTGATTTGTTATCATTTGTGATGCTGACTACTGCTGGAATTCCTTTTTCAAAGAACATTCTTGCAATGGTTTCCGTTGCTTCATAACGATCCAGCACGCCCATTTTTTGCATAATTTTAGGACTTAATACTTTAACTGCATAGTGTCCTCTATCTGTGGTTACGTACCACATTTCATGTAATAATCCGCCAGCAACAGGCGTTGGGTCAGTAATTATATGGCCTACATTTACTGTTTCACAAATAATTTCCAATTGTCTTCTACGCAATTCAAGCATTATTTTTCCTGCGACGTAAGTAAAAACATTTTTAAATATCTTTGGTTATCTGCTTTATAAAATCATCCATCTCTTTTGGTGATTTCAGAATATAGATCTGTTTTTTATCTTTGAACTGATCAAGGGTATCAACAACCAGATTTCTATGCCGTTTATTAAAATCACAAATCCACTTCAAGAACGTAAAAAATTTGAAATTGAACCATTGCTTACAATCTTCAGAATTACCCGGAATTACTTTGCCATAGTTGGCAATTAATCGTTTAAACACATTGTAGATGCATCGAGAACGTGAAATATCTAAAAATATAACAACATCCGCGCATAGAACACGATGACGAAGAACTTTAAGAGCTAACCCTTCTATAATCCATGCTTCCTGTTCCAATAAATCATTATGTATAGCGTGAAACTCCTCCAAATCACGTTTTTCCCAATGAGGCTTCCACTGATATTGGTCAAGATGGTATAGTGGCAGTTGGAGCTTTTCTTGAATCTGGAGTGCCAATGTTGTCTTACCCGAGCCAGCATTACCGATAATAACTATTTTTCTATGAGATGGTTTAATCATTGCTTCTTCACATTGTTATCAAAAGATTTAACAATGTAATCGATGCCCAGTTTGCCCTCGCGCTCAAGAGCATGGTCACCAGACTTATGTCCAAAATTAATGAGGTTCAAACAATGATTAATCGCTCGAAATCGTGCAAGATCCCATGTATCTTGTGAGATTGGTCCATAGATTTCTTTAAAGCGCACATGAGTATGTGGTGGTAAAAAACTATGAATAACAGCAAGATCTGCTGCGGGTGAATTCAAATGAATATCTCCCCAATCAATAATTCCCGTAAGATGATTGTACTCATCGATGAGGAAATGTCGCACATATAAATCACCATGAACAATTACTTTTTCTTGAAGCAGCGATAATTTTTGCGAATATTCAATAATGTTACATAGAGCATCTTTGTGTGGCAGTAACCCTAACGATTCTAACTCTTCCATTAATGCTATAATTCTTGAAGTACGAACCGCAACATTAAGTCTGTCTATCACATCTCCTGGAATAATATTTTCAAATGCTTGAATTGGAACATGATGTAGAACTTTTAAAAACTGCGCCAGTGGTTCTACGAACGCTACACGTTGCTCATCTGAAAGATTAGCGTTGCATGCTGTATGACCGGGCAATATTCGATAGCCAAGAAATGGCCAAGGGTATTCTTTAGTTGGCTCACCTTGCCACTGAGGATTAGGAATAGCGATCGGTAGCTTATTGGCTAATTGTGGCAATGCAACCATTTCATGCATCAGCAAATTCACAGCAACTTCTCTTCGTGGAAACCTGAAGATATATTCATTGTTGATTAAGTAAGCAGTATTATCCCAACCCGATCCAAATAAAGTAATAGTCGAAGCATTAAGTTCAGGAAATTGACTTTTTATGAGCATTAATGCTTTTTCTGATTCAATAATATTCTCTGCTTGCCAAGGATTTGCCATGAAATCGCTCCTTATAATTTTACCCTATTTAACATCATATCTCATAAAGAGTGCTGGGCCCCATGGAGCATCAACAACGCCAACACGCTTAAAACCAACTTTCTCATAACACTTAATGGCAACAGTATTCGTCGGCTTAGGATCAAGAATAATCGTTGTTATATGTGGCTCCAAAACTTGTGTTATATAGGTAATAAATTCTTGAAGCATACGTGTGCCGTAACCTTTACCCAGATACTGTGGATCACCTATCAATTGATCAATGCCCACCGTGGTTTCAGGCAAATCACCTGGCGCCCATATGCCACCCGTGTTTTGATCATCGCGATTGAAGTAATAATACTGGATATAACCAAAAGGAACATCATTAAGTTTTGAAATGTAGGCAAAAGTATCTTTTGAGCGACTGCGAGTAACAAAGTGTTTAATAAAGTCTTCTTCTGCCTCTGGTGTTGGCCACCATTGCTCTACATGAGGTTCTTGAAACCATGTACGCAGTAATGGCACATCATCTTCTGTGATTTTCTTGAAGGTGACCGTTTCTTGGTCTCCATGTTTGTTCATTGATAATCCTTGCACGTAGATGGTTACACTTATAAACAAAAAAATATTTCGATAAAACATGATTAAACCTTTCTTATTTCCTGGCCTTAAACGCAATTTTAACCTCTTGATTTGTATTATCAAGCAGCTCAACAGATGTTTTACCCTTAAGATATTTATCAAAAAAATCAACCAGCAGAGCTCGGGTAATTTTAATTACCTCTTTATGAGTTATTTTGCCCGGTTCTTTCGCCTGTGTAATAATATTCCAATCACTAAAAGACATATGATCCGCATCTTTCAAAACAATATGATATACATCATTGGTAAGATTCTCATAAAGCTTGGCGATTCGCTCCTGGTTATCCTTTATTACCTTATTGTAATAATCTTCATTCGGATGTCCGGCCGGAACAGTAAATGGCTGGCCAAAAAGAAACATAAATGGCTTATCAAAGCCAATGTCTTGATTTTCACCAAAAAGCGGGCCTTCTATATCTACCCCGGCTTTACAGCGAGGATCGATTCGACACAAAGAAACTGCTGCGGCACCACCAAATGAATGACCCATAATGCCGATATGATCAAGATTAAGCTTATTGGTGAATCTATGGTGTGGATCTTGCTGATTAATTAGAGCAAGCTGATCCATAACAAATTGTAAATCCTTTACCCAGGTGATTAATTCACGATTATGGGCTTTTTCGAGTTCTTCTTTGTTTTGAGCAAATTGTGCCCACTGGGTAGAGCCTCTGATTATTCTGCCATCAGGAAATTCAGTCGGTTCGGAAATATACGTATGATTAAGTGCGGCCACGATGTAGCCGTGGCTTGCCAGTTCTTCAAATAAGTTTGTGGAAAGATAATGAGGGCCGCCAAATCCGGGCGAAAAAAGGATGATTGGGTATGTGAGCTGTTTATCACTTACGGAAGCATTAAGATATGCATGCGTAATAACATCAGCACCAATATAGCCGCTGCCCCCAAATAAAAAGGGCTCTTTTTTTGCAAGCATCTCTTGTATGTGAAATTTTAAGCGTGAAGAAATATACGGAGCAAAGGTTTCGTTTCCTTGAAGTTTCGCAGGATACCACATGTGCATTACTAATTCGCGAAACGGATGTTCAGGATCGTACGAGTAAATTTCTTTGCGAGACGTATCAACTAAATGATACATTGTTGTGCCAACATTAAAAGATCCTGTAGGTGCCGGCAATTGTATAGATTTATTGGTCATGTAAAAACTCCCTAGAGCAATAATTATCATAAGAACAAAAATTGAAAAATATTTCCCTAAATGTGTAGGCAGCATATTCATCGCCTCACCATAGAACCGTTTTCAATATAATATTCATCAGTAACACCAATTTCTTTTAAAAAATCTTCATCATGTGAAATAACAATCATAGCACCAGGATATTCTTTGAGCACTTCAATGACATGCCCACGTGTTTCCAAATCAAGGTTGTTGGTGATTTCATCCAACATAAAAAGCCTTG
The DNA here is from genome assembly GCA_026389015.1 of Candidatus Dependentiae bacterium. Taxonomy (NCBI): domain Bacteria; species Candidatus Babelota bacterium. Next base: position 35,199 of record JAPLIR010000016.1, read on the forward strand.
GTGTTTTAGCTGCAATTTGCGCCAATGTTAACCGCGCCTTTTCACCACCAGAAAGATTAGTAACCAACGTATTAACTTCTTCATTTTTTCGAAATAAAAAATCATTCAAATGCCGCCTGATTTCTGCATGAGAGTGCGTAGGCACGAGATCTTGAATAGTCTCGAACACTGTTTTGTCAGCATTCAACGTGCCATACTGTTGATCAAGGTAACCAATGTCCTGAGGTTTTGGCGTGTACCAATCTCCCGCTGTTGCAACCTGCACATCACCTAATATAGCCTTCATCAAGGTTGATTTTCCGCTACCATTCGCACCCATGATAGCAATACGATCATGCGGACCAACTTGCAAACTAATCTGCTTCAATAATGGTTCTTGCCCAAGATAGCCAACACTGCCATCAACGATTGAAATAAGAGTTCGACCCATAACATTAGCGCTACTGAGCGAAAATGTCGGCACAATTTCTTCGGGCAGACGCAACTCAGAGAGCTTTTCCTGAAGATCCTGTTTTGTATCCTCTAGGGTCCGAAACTTTTTTCCTTGCGATTTTTCAGCTTTCATAGCTTTAAGGTCGCCAGTCATTTTTGTCCATTTACGATTAGCGACATTTTTTTCTCCTATGCTTTTACTTTTAGAGGCCTTTTGTTGCTCCTGCCCCAATTTTTCATGCATATCTTTCTTTTGGCGATTAAGCCTGGAGATCTCTTGTTCTATGGAAATTCTTTTAGCTTTTATTTCCCGGATATAATCATCATAATTTCCTGAGAAAACTTGAACGCGACCATTATCAATGTGCCACAGCGTATCAATACAAGTGCGTAGTAATTCCACATCATGTGTTACTACAATTAATGTTCCTTGATATGCACGCAACATGCGCATCAACGATTTACGATTATGCTGGTCCAAATGGTTAGTTGGCTCATCAAGCAACAAAACATTGGGATCTTCACTCAACACACCTGTTAGAGCTTGGTTAAAACGTTGACCACCACTTAAAGAATCAAAGTCCTCAACAATTTGTGGCACATAACCACACACAACATCAGAAGACACTACCAGTTGTCCACTCGTAGGCTCTACCATCCCCCGTAATATATTGAGCAAGGTCGATTTGCCACTCCCATTGCGTCCAATAATGGCAATGCGGCTTCCATAACTAATCTGACCAGTAAAGTCTTCAAAACAAATTTTGTGGGGAAAAGAAAAACCAATGTTTTTAAGTAAGATAGGTTTATGCATCATATGCTGCTCCTTAATAGTTGAGACATAGAATCTCCTTTGGATAATAATACCAGCATAATTCAGTTAACGCGCGCAAGCGTTACATGTGTAGCGGTATAAAAAAATGGATAGAAATTTGTTCCTGAGATCGGCAACAAGAATAATAAAGGGCTTTACGCCTTTACAACGAAAATGATTGATTTGGATGTTTCCACGAATTCTTACCTCGTTTAAGCACTATAGTAGAGATAACTACTATTAATTACCGCATAAAAAATGGTAGTTGTCAAAAGAAATTACAAGAAATCTTAATCATCAAATAAGGATCTTTACCCTTATTGCCTTTGAGATTGTGCTTTAAGCTTTTCTCTTGCTAAGAAGTCATCGGTTTCTTTTTTATGAGATCCATCAGGGCAGTTGAGCCAGTGAGGGATCTCAATAGTAATGAACTTTGTCTCGCCCATATTCTCCTCTTTATTTTTTTCACTAATTCGCCATTTTCTATAGACAGGATCATATAGCGGCATGGTTTCTCGTACTATATGCGCATTGAGCATTCCTTCATGAGCCAAGCGTTCTCTTCTTGTTCCTATAATACCCAAAGCAATATCATACGCCTGAGCAAATTGTGTTGATTTGTTTGGTAATGCATGAAAAATTGATGGAGCGATCATCTTACTGATAGGAAAACCATCTATAGCCAGCGAGCTTTCTTCTTGCACCCATGCAAGCAATTCATTCCCCATACAAATATATTCAGCTTCTGATTGTGGTTCTTTATTCCAAGATGCTGTTACTATATCATTCGTCTTTTTTACCTTGCGCACCATTACTTTACCTCCTTTTGTGACTTGATAAATTCTTTCAATGATTCAGCTGTGTGTCGTAGATCATTAATTAAACAACGTTGTACTGTTCGTTCATTGTATGATTTTTTAGTATAGAGCCCATGTTTAAGCGGCCTGCCTGCATGATAATAACATCTACCATTTCCATTTTTAAGAGCAACGTGACGACATGGTAGTGTTCTAGCAGAATTTACTTTGGGCTTTGCACCACAACGGGGAAGCTTAGAAAAATCCATCCTGAATCTCATGCATTATCCTCCGTTTTTTAGCTTGCCACCCCCTTAATAAGGGTGTTGTACGTTACATTAATATTCTGACTTAGTTTACCACGGTAACGCTGCAATTGCTCCAACGATTGATGACTTAATCTGAGTAACATCAACCCATGTCCCTTGGAATTCAGATAGTTCTTGCTCATTGAATTCATCCCTTGTATGTGCGCACAAATAATCTGCGCCGCTAACATTGCTTCGATTGTATCTTTTGGCTCCAGCGTTTGTATTAAACCAACAACAGCCTCAACTTCTTCTTTGGTGACTTGCGCCTCTGGCTTTTCGTACACAGCAGCAATCGCACTTTTTATGAGTAACTGGGCAGCTGCGGGGTTATCATTGCATTTAATTGCACCAACCAAGAAAGATATTGTGCTCGGCGGTGTTATGAAGTTCGTTTTTTTAGTCATACCATCTCCTTGTTTTCATATTCACCTTCAATCAATCGCTTCATAAATTTTAAATAGTTCTGAAGTTCCCCTATCTTAGCGCGTGGTGAATTTGCACCCAGATTTATCTCTTGTTCAAGTTTATCATAAGTATACCGTGTCACTGTGCGTTCGTTAATGTAATGCAGCACCCAGTCAGTCAAAGACTGATCTTCTTGGCTCCAAGGCTGATTTATTAAATGTAAGTCATATTGCATCTGCACTGGTAACTTTTCGATAATCCAAGTTCTAAGATCAAGCCCTTGTTCTATGGCTTCTCCAATATCTTTGCCGATTGGAGTTGGATAGCCCTGAGCACGGCTATAGAGCCCCTTCCACTTGGTAAGCATATTTTTGCCAGCGTCATCGTTGTCATGGCAAATCAGTAAAACAGTTTTATTTTTGGCAAGATAATCGGTTACTGAGTCAGGATTTTTTGTACAGCCGCCAACAGCTACAACAACTGCAAAATCACGTACAGCATGATGCAACGCATATGCATCCAACTCAGACTCGACGACTATCATGATGGGATTATTCTTATCGCCAATTATATTAAGACCGCTCATGCTTCCAGATAGTGCAATATATTTAGGATACTGATCATTGGGCTGCCAATCTTTACGCCTGATCTTGAATCTAATAACAGACTGGCTTTTCTCAATTGTCGGTATAAGTATTCCCGCAGGGAGCCAGATTGTTTCTTTTTCTAATCCCCAAAGATGACCTTCCATATTTTTACTCTGCTCTATCCATCCAATTTTGTACTGTTGGATGGCATCAATAGGCAAGCCTCGTTTATTGAGAAGGGCTAAAATACCTTTCTGAGATAGTAGATTTTCATGCGCTTCATCAACGAGTTTGCGTGCTTGTTGACTCCACATAGCAGAAGGCTTATTAATAGTCGCACCGGCTGAGTTGCTTTTTTTCTTGGCAAAAATATTTGGGATTTTCTCAGGCATCTTTGCTCCTACGCGATCTACTGCCTCTTTAAAACTTAAACCGAGATACTCCAAACAAAACTGGATAGAATCACCTTTTGCACCACATCGACGACAAAAATAGGAGCCTACACATTTTTTCATTTGCTTGCTTGGCTGTATAACAAATCTGTCAGTGCCGACACAGGACGGGCACGATGAATGATATTCGCCACCTTCTGTGCTGGCAACCCATTTTGGAGTAAGTCCTTTTTCATGAACAAGATTAAGAAGTATCATTGCTATCCTTCTATTTTTATAGGTCGTGGATATGGTGGATATGGTGGATTTCATTTGCGCTCTGTGCAAAAGGTGGCAAGAAAACAAGCAACAACATTTTTAGGAACAAACAAAAACAAATCCACCATATCCACCAACCCCACCATTTACACGGTTATTTTTTTCATGCGCCACAAAGAAGTTCCTTGATGGGTACCACTTTGTTCTAAGCGAAAGCCGCTTTCAATGCGATTTTTATAGTAAGCAAGCTTCTTGCCTAAACTACGTTGATTAATACCTCCTCTGTTGTCAGGAGCCCACTCAAGAAAAATTTCTCGCAGTGTTTCATGTGCTTCCGTATTGGTGCTTGCTTCCGTATTGGCGCTTAAGGGAGCCACTTCTTCTACAAGGTCTTTTATCTTAACCTCTTTGCTTCCAACAAGTACGTGCCATGCAGTAAATAATGAACTGAGCAATATCCTTACCGGATCTGAATTTTCTATATCTTTTCTACTTTCGCATGGGTCAGCCATACCAATCCATACGATTGCAGATCTAACCCAATCGCTCCATTCTTCAAATCGTCCAAATTGTTTAATGTCCTGTGTTGGTTTTCCAGCGAGATAATAAGCACGAAGAATAGTTAATCCAGCCCTCACAAGCTTACTACGATTCTGAGGTATATGTTTTCGTAAATCCAAGGCAAAAGATCGCTCTTCGGGACGCTCAACTTGTGCATCAAGCTTGCACAGCAATGACCTGGTTGAGATGTCACCCATGAAAATCAAATTATTGCCCGTCACTAAAAAAGTTGCATTGGTCAATACTGTTCTTGTTTCATTTCCCCCCAGCAAACGATCTTTATATTCGCGCTGTGTTAAAATAGAGCACAAGCATGCACTCTTAAAAGTCTTTTCTATGTTGTCAAAACAGATGATAGAATCACCTTCAATTAACACCGCTAGGATGCGTTTCTTTTCCTCAGTTTCATTTTCAGCTTGGGAAATAACGCTATTAGATTTTCCAGTACCAATGAGCGCAACGACATCTGCCAAAAGAGTTTTTCCACTTGCCATTTTAGGAGCAGTAAAACCAAATAAAGGTGCTGTTTCTATGGATTTTCTAATAAGGGCTGTAAGAATTGCTGCCAAAGCAACTGATCTACTTGCTTCATCTTCAAAAGGAAAATCTTTTAAGAGCTCCAGCAACTCATCTTTAGCATGTATAGCATCTTCGAATGTTGGTTGTTGAGGAATCTTCTCAAAAGTATGTTCACCCGGAAAAAACAAAAGACCCGAAATAGCGTCATAGCCCGGACAATCTAAAATGCTACCATCAATTCGTAATGTTGGTGCGTTAATTATGCCTACCAAGACCGGTATATTCCATTCCTGCTTTGCAATCAAATATTTAGAAATTCTTTCTGGGCAATCGATTTTCTTAGGATTACCTGAGCGTCCCTCCATACTTATAAAGCTTCCGGCTTTGGTCAGATAGACTGTTAAAAATGACTGATCGATTTCCTTGATAACTATCGCATCAGGGGATCTTTTTATCAAAGTGTTTTTATCGTTCGGTGAGTTGGAGATTTTTGTCACACGAACCAATTTTCCCGATCGTTGATAGATATGATCCAACCTCCTGAGGAGTAATTTTTCTGCGGCATCCACAGACTCCGGTAACTTTGAAGGCTCAAGATATATCGTATTTTCAAACAATTGTTGTTGTATCTGAAATGCCTTATAAGACTCTTGTAAAGCAAGGATTTGCGATGCCTCTGCTTGATCCAAGTCTTCAATTGATATTTCTAGGAAGTTTTTCCATGGAGTATCGGCATGGTCAAGCCCTGATTTTTTTTCATTAAGTTCTTTTTCTTCTTTTTCTAAGCCCTCAAGATCTTCATTGCGGATATCCTGATAGGATAGATGTTTTGAAGTTTGATTTTTTTGCTCATCCTTGATATTTGTGATATGATTATCCATATAAATTCCTATTTAATTTGAGCCATCGAAATACAGAAAATGCTTCGATGGCCTTTTTTTACATTTAATTATTTATGAGTATCAAAACTTGGCTGTCCTTTGAGCCCCTCTGTGTCTTTTTGTCTCGTTCTTAGAAAGACTTTAAAAAGAACTAGGAAGAACCCCGACAGTTGCTTCATGTCATCATTGGGGCAGATTGATTTTACTTCACTGCCACGTTGTTCTTGTTTGTGCATCATGCTCTCCTTAAAGCGATTTATTGTCCTTGTTGTGGACTATCACTATCGGATCCGGAGGAGCCTCCCTTTTTCATGCGCTGTTCAATGAACTGAAGCACACTATTTTTGGGATACAGCACTTTACGCTTAAGTTTTATAAAATCAGGACTATGACCCCGGACGCGGGCCAAATACACAGCATCTAGGCTTGGATATAGACCAAGCTCAACCAGATGGTGAGAGCTTAGAAATTGGGGCAAATCACTCAAGGTGTTATGTAAATTTTGTGACATAGAGTCTCCTTATGTAAGGAGATCCCATAGGGTCATATGATAGACTTATGAATTTATGTACCTTTTTTTGAAGGGTATACAAATCCATAAAAAGTATTAAGATTAAAGATGAGTTGAGGGTCGTTATTCTCAATTTTCTTTACGAAACCGGGGAGTTCGCGCTTTCCGGTTTCACTTTCTTAATCCATTCTGTCATTCTTGATTCCCCTTGGAACCTGGTTTAAAATTATAACGTTTAACTTGTAAAATTTTCTCATCAACAACATCTTCCTTATTAAATCTGATCCATGTTGCCCGTAAAATTTCAGGCGTCACTTTCTCTATATCCGCTTGAGCACTAGCATGCGCAAAGGAATAATTTAAACGTGATCGCGTCAATGACTTTCCTTTTCTGGTAATAAAAACAAAATCTGAATCTTCTCTTTGTTTTTCAGTAGCTTGAATATACGCTCTCAGCTCATCAATAAAAGGCGCTGGATAAACAACCGGAAGCTCCAACTTCTTATTTTTTCCTCGCGCAAATCGTATAATATTTTTTTCAAGATCAAGCTGAGCAACTTTGATATTTAATATCTCTGAAACACGGTGTCCACCATACAACATGCAACGTGCAATTAGGGAATCCCTTTGGTTATTTGCATCAAGAACATCTAGAAAATGGTGCCAGTCTTCCAAGCTAAGAGCTTGAGTAATGGTCTTAGAACTCAGACGATAAAACGTCTTACCTTCGTCCATTTTGGAGGGAACAGCGCGCCTGAACCATCTATCACTAATCCAATGAAGATATGAGGTAAATGAGATGTAACAAGCAGCCCGTGCTTGCCGTGAGCCCTCAGTCCAATCTTGCACGCTTTTTATATACTCAAGCGCTTGTTCATGACGCATATGACGAAAACCACCGACAGTAAAAATTTTACCGTCCGCAAAATATTCGTGAATTATTTTGCGCTTAATCATGTCAGTCATATACTCAGCATATTTGAGGCGCGTGCTATGCTCGAATTCCAATAACCAATCATTAATTGCTGCCGACAAAGGTAAATATTCTAGTTCATTAACAATATCACGGTAATGGCTACGCAACTTTTCTTTAAGAGCAAATAACTTTTTACTTTCTTCAGTACGCCTAAGAATTGAAAATTTTTCTTCTTCTTTTTCTTCTTCACGAAGCTTTCTAAAGTGCTCTCGCCCAGCCTCAAACTGCTTGTCGCTCATGGGAGGAATTACAACATCAAGATTTTGTTCTTGTCGTTCAACAAGTTCATCCTCAGTTAAGTTTCTTAAAATATCTTTTTTATTTTTATCTTCCACTAGGGGAAACCTTCTATCATAATCATTAATAAACGAACCTGACGAGAAGCATACTAACCCAGATTTTTTTCCAATGCAAGCCCATTGTTTAATATTTTCAATCTTTCGCGCATAAATTATTCAAAATCATATTGCTTTCGCGCATAATTAATGTAGTATTTAACCGTAATTATCATACATTAACCGTAAAATAAGGATTTAAACTTATGAAAGCAATCATACTTGCCCGGGTATCAACCAAGGAACAACAAGAAGAAGGACAATCAATTCCAGCGCAAGTCAGAAGGCTCACAGAATATGCTGCTAAAAAAAAGCTGCACGTTGAGCACGTTTTCCAAATAGCCGAATCTTCAACTAAAGACACACGCAAACAATTCGATCACATCATTACACTTATCAAGCAATCAAAAGAACCAGTAGCTCTGGTTACCGATACGGTTGATCGCTTACAACGAAGCTTTCGCGAAACACCACTATTTGATGAACTGCGTAAAGAAGGAAAATTGGAACTACATTTCTTACGCGAGAATCTTATTGTAAATCAACACGCCAACAGCTCTCAGCTCATGCAATGGGACATGGGTGTACTGTTTGCCTCAAGCTATGTAAGACAACTCAGCGACAATGTAAAAAGAAGCAAAGAGCAAAGTATCAAGAATGGAGAATGGAGCGCAAAGGCACCTTTTGGTTATAAAAACATTGATCTACCTTCAGGCAAAAAAAGCATCGAGGTCGATCCACAAAATGCTCCCTACGTGATAAAAATGTTTGAGCTCTATGCTACGGGGCTCCATTCATTTCAGACAGTTGCCAATGAAATGGATAGAGTTGGCGTCAAAAATGCTCATGGTCGAAAAATACTACCCAGCAGAATAGAAGCAACTCTCAAAAATCCTTTTTATTATGGTGTCATGCGCATAAAAGGTGAATTGCATTCACATAAGTATCCGCCACTCATTGCTGAAGAATTATTCTACCAAGCACAGAAGGTCATGACGGGTCATAACAAAGCGCCTGTTCAATATGCAGGAAAACTAATACTCCTGCGCGGCCTGATAAAATGTCAGTATTGTGGATGTACCGTTTCAGGCGATATCAAAAAAGAAAGATATGTATATTACACCTGTGGAAACTCAAAAAAAATCTGTAAAAAAGTATGGGTGAATGAGAAGGAGCTGCTTGAAGTCCTGCTTGAGCACTTTGATCGCATTAAACTTACTGATACCCAAATACAAGAGGTTATCACGTACTTGAAGCAATCGTACGCTCATGAACAAGCATTCTTTAAGAACTCTCAAGAAACGCTCCGCAAAGAATTTGACCACATTCAAAACAGATCATCAAAATTAATCGATATGCATCTGGATGGAAGTATAGATCAAGAATCATATCGCACGAAAATGGATGAGTATAAAAAACGACAACGAGAAATCACTTCTGAAATGCAAGCTCATGTAAGCGGCGATGAAACATGCCTAATGACTGCAGAAACCGTGCTGGGATTAGCTAAAAACGCTAGGGAGATTTTTGAGAGTTCGAATTTTGATGAAAAACGACAACTTTTGAATTTTGTATATTCGAACTTGAAACTGGATGATGGGAAACTGCTTGCAGAGCTGCGAGAGCCATTTTTAAGCATGACAAAAATGTCAGATCAACCTGATTGGCTGGGGCGGGAGGATTCGAACCTCCGCGTGCCGGTACCAAAAACCGGTGCCTTACCGCTTGGCTACGCCCCAATAGAAAAGAAATTTCTTAGATCGATGTGAAAGGAAAAATCAACTACTCTGCTTCGTTGTAGTCAGGTTGTTGATCCTGTTCGAGTACTATAACTCGTTGATATTCGTTTACGATGCTGTCTTCGATAAGTTTACGAGTGTCAGCATTCAAAGGGTGGACTATATCTCTAAAGGTGCCATCATTTCTGCGCCGTGAAGGCATCGAAACAAAAAAACCTTTATGTCCTTCAATAATTTTCAAATCACGGACAATGAAGCAATTATCAAAAACCACTGTCGCGTACGCTTTCAATCTTCCACTCTCTTTAGCTGGATAAACTTTTACTTCAGTTATTGTCATGTGTATAACCCTTAGAGAAAGTTGAATTACTATCTTTTTTTTTACTAGTTAAATTAACCAATTGAAGCTTAATTTAATGGTATCTGAGGGTTTTGTCAAACAATCATTTCACTTTTTCAAATTTTTTCTACGGCTCGTAATTTAGCAGAGCGTGCGGACGGATTTTCTTGGATCTCCTCAGGCGTTCCAGACACAACTCTGTGCGTTAAAACTTTCACAGCACCCTTTTCTTCTTGCTCCCTAAAGAACGTCTTAACCAAACGATCTTCAAGTGAATGAAAGCTAATGCATACCAAGTGGCCACCCTTGCTGAGTGCAGGTAATGCCATAGGCATAAACGCAGTAATGTTATTCAACTCTCTGTTAACATACAACCGCAATGCTTGAAACACTTTGGTTGCTGGATGCGTTCTTGATTTTTTTTGTCGTGGCACAACACGTTCAATAATTTCAACAAGCTGTTTGGTTGTTGAAATCCATCCCTTTTTACGCGCATCCATAATTGCCTGAGTAATCTGCTTAGCTTGAGATTCTTCGCCAAGTTGCCAGAAAATTTCTCGCAATTTAGTATCAGAACTCTTATTAATAACTTGATAAGCAGTTATTTGTTGGTGCGCTGGGGACATCCGCATATCAAGCGGCGTGTCTTTGAACATTGAAAAACCAGGACGATCCATCAACTGAATTTGGGATGTACCAAAATCGGCCAAAATACCGTCAACAGATTTAATGTTTGATTGCTTTAAGATTTTATAGAGTAATGCAAAATTACCCCAAATAAGACGTAAGCGATCGCCAAACTCTTCTACCATAGGCACGCCATAGGTGTCCAAAATTTCTTGATCCCAATCCATGGCAATAACCCGGCATCCAGGCTCGCGCTCAAGAATTGCCCTCGTGTGCCCGCCAGTACCAAAAGTAACATCCAAGTACACCTTGCCAGGTTTAAGATCGAGGTAGGTCAAAACCTCTTGAACCAACACTGGTTTATGAAATCTCTTGGGCTCTATTATTTCTATATCGTCATTATCATTATGAGTCATCTAAAACCATCGATTTGAAATGTGATGTGGAATTCTAACTTTGTTTTTCGGTAAAAGTATCAATCAGATTATTCAACGCCATGCCGCGTGAACCTTTTACCAAGACAACCGATTCTTCCTTAAGTTTACCCTGCAATGCTTCAACTGCTGCCGTCCAAGTAGGAACTACTTCAACATGCAATCCAATAGGAGCTGTTTTCTTAGTCCATTTTACCAGATCGCCAACTAAAATCACCTGTTTTAATGAAGACACCTTGCGCAAGAATCTACCCAACTGTCTATGCCAAAAAGGAGAATTGACGCCTAGCTCAAGCATATCACCAAGTATAGCAATCTTTTGGGAGCTCGTCTCAATGTTTTGGAAGGCTAATAATGCCGCTTTCATGCTTTCTGGGTTGGCATTATAACAATCATTAATCATGACGCCTTTAAAATCTTTGAGCTGTTTTTGCTCAAAGCGGCCGGCAACCTGCAATGGTTGTTCAATCGCCTGTAAAATGACTTTATTGGAAACACCTAACCAAAGAGCTGCTGCTGTTGCTGCTAGCGCATTGAATACAACGCCAGCGTGTGGTTGCGGCAAGGTCACAGTGTATTTTTCGCGATAAATCTTCATGACACAGGTAACCGCAGTTCCTGTAGCACGAATTTTACGCGCTTGAATTTGATTGGTTGTTTTAGCACCAAACTTAATCACTGGATGAGTGTAGGCAACATGCGACAACAATGCTTGATCGCCATTGATAATACCAATGCTTTGTTCGGTGAAATATTTGAATATATCTCGCTTTTCTAAGGCAATGTCAGCCAATGATCCAAGGCCTTCCATATGGCAATGCCCTACATTGGTAACAATAGCTGTTGTTGGACGCAGCATATCAACGATGTCTGCCATTTCGCCACGCTTGTTAATACCAACCTCAAAAATAGCGGCTTGGCATTCTGGATGCATCTTGAAGATCGTAATAGCAACACCAATTTTGGTGTTTTGATTACCCTGTGATGCGATAAACTTCATATCATTTAATGTTAGGATATTAGCCAACATTTCTTTAGTTGATGTTTTGCCGACCGACCCAGTTATCCCTACAACAGGATAGGTGAATTGAGCACGCCATGCTTTTGCTAAATCAAACAATGCTTGCAAGGTGTCCTGCACCACGAGCACAAACAATGTCTCACGTTTTTTAGGATCTATTTTCTTTAATAACTCTTGTTTGCTTGCGGCAATCATCAATCCTGATGCGCCCTTTTTAATTGCTTCATCAATAAAAGCGTGACCATCAATATGAACCCCTTGCACAGCAACAAATATATCACCTTCTTGCAACATGCGAGTATCAACGGCAAAAGAAAGTCTCTTTGGCGCCGCATTGGCTATTAAAGAAACATCAGGCAACGTTTTACGTATAAATTGTTCATCAAAATGCATTGACATCTCACTATCCAGGAATTTTAATATTATTTACACTCGTTTTTAGAGTAGCATTCTACATCTATATATGAACACAAAAAATGTCTTTTTTTTGTACATTTGTCAAGTATAGCAAAAAAAAACTAATGAATCACTTTTCTTGTTTTGCCGCCATCTGCGCTCATAATTAACCCCTGCTGTTCAAGTTGCTCAATGATTCGTGCTGATCGGTTAAAACCTATGCGAAATTTGCGTTGCAACAACGAAATAGAAACTTCGTCAATTTCTTTCAAAAATATCAAAACATCGTGATAAATTTGGTCAAGGGACTCATCGGCATTACCATAGCCTGTGCTGACTTGCTCGGCTAAATGAAGGTAGTGTGGTGGTTGCTCAGCCCGTGCATGGGCTACCACGTCATTAATCTCCTTGTCTGACACATAAGCGCCATGGACACGGCGCAATAGCGACCCTGCTGCGTCCAAAAAGAGCATATCACCACGACCCAACAACTTATCCGCTCCTCCACAGTCCAATATAGTACGCGAATCGATTTTTGAAGTTACGCGAAATGAAATTCTGCTGGGGAAGTTAACCTTGATTAACCCCGTAATCACATCAACCGAAGGTCGTTGCGTTGCAACCACCATGTGAATACCTGCCGCACGAGCCATTTGGGTAATGCGGGCAATCAAATCCTCAATATCCCTGCCGGCTGTCATCATTAAATCGGCCAATTCATCAATGATCACCACAATATACGGCATTGGCTCTGTCGCCTTTTCATGCAAGCCAACCATGGCGTTATAGTCAAAAATATTACGCGCGCCGCAACCAGCCATTAATTCGTACCGCTCTTCCATTTGTTTGACCACCCAGCGCAGAGCCATCGTCGCCCGTTTGGCATCAGTAATAATAGGGAATATTAAATGAGGAATGTCAGCATAACTGGCAAATTCAAGGCGCTTAGGGTCAATGAGCATGAGGCGCAATTCAGCTGGCTTGCATTTACACAAAAGGCTAATGAGCATGGTATTAAGGGCAACAGATTTACCTGATCCGGTAGAACCAGCAACAAGCAGATGCGGCATGCGAACCAAGTCAACCACCACATGGTTACCAACCGTATCTTGTCCCAAAATCACGGGCAATGCACCTTTAAAATCTTTATACGCCGATGAATAAATAGTATGGGCTAATAACACATCATGCCGCTGTTTGTTGGCTACCTCAAACCCAACCACCGAACGACCAGGTATAGGAGCAATAATGCGAATACTCAGTGCTTGCAAAGCCATGGCAAGGTCGTCTTCAAGCGCCACAATCTTGCTCACCTTAGTATCAATGTTTGGTTGATATTCAAACAACGTAACCACCGGACCAGATTTAATAGAGGTCACGGTGCCGTACACACCAAAACGTTCTAATTTTTCTTCTAATATTTTTGAACGTTGATCGTCTCTATTTGAACGGGTGTCCTGCTGGTCCGTGCGTGCGGTGGTAAAAATTCCATCTTGCGGGAGACGATACGGCTTAGACGTAACATCTTTTCGTATCGGCTCGAGCATACCATCATCTTCTTCCGCCACGAGATCAGCTGCTGGTTCTTCAAAAGCAACATCATCAAATAAATGAGTTTCAGTCGGCACATGATAAACAATATCACTCATTATATCATGCTGAACTTCTGCCTTCATTGATCCGGCAGTGTAGACATGCTCCATAGTCTGCATGCTATGATTTTCGGTTGCCTGCTCATCAAAGAAAGAAGAATCGATCGCGCCATAGTCTGCTGACGCAAGCAAATCTCGTTCAAAATCAGTCACAGAATAGTCATCATCAGTTAACACAGCGCCATCGTACATTTTTTTTATAAACCGAGCTGCTGCTGCAATCGGCATTACCACTACCACCCCAAGTTTATACAAAAATCGACCAACCGGCAGCAAAAAGCTTTTGCTCAAAACAACCCGTACGCCACGCATGAGAGCTTGCACCAGCAACATGAAAGAAAATCGCGTTAACAAAATAAAGCAAATCAACAAAAGCATGTGGAGGAATATTCCGCCACCAACAACACCAAAGACCGTAGCCATATGTTTGCGCACCATGTCGCCCAACAAACCACCAGGAAATTGCGCACCAAAAAAATCAATGTGATACAAACTGCACAACGCAGCACACACAAATAGTAATAACCCACTCGCACCAAGCCTCTCCCATTCTTGCTTATAAGAGATGCGCGTAAGCACGAGATAGGCAATAAAAAACAACAACCCTGCCAATAATAATGCGGATGCCCCAAACAAATATAAAAGGAATGCAGACACATGCGCGCCAAGAATGCCACCTAAATTACGTGTTGGATTTGGCATATTGGTATAATAAAACCATGAGCTGTCATGTGCATTGTGCGAAAATACGGCTACTGCTACAAACAATGCAGCAGCTATCAGCAAACATGCAATAAGATCTTGTTTGTAGGACAGCGCACCTACTGTTTTTGAACGAAATTTAAACATGGCATTACCCCTCATTAATGATTCATTCTCATACTTTAATGTTGAGTGTAGATAATGCGCATGAAGTGATGCAAGAATTTGCAGGATATGGAGAAATCAAATCATCAATGAGATAAGAATCGGCACCAGCATATACAAGCCAAACCACCACATTGTGTGTGCATCAGCACGTCTTGCAACACAGCGTAACGCATAAAAAGAAACAACGCCCGCACTCGCCATAACCAGCAGAGTAATAGGTTGCAGCAAAGGTGATTGAACACCAGAAATCATGATTACACTAGCACTATGCAAAAATGCAACAGTAATGAGTGGCCAGACCACCAACCATGATAATTCAAAAGATTTATGAGAAGGAAACCCAAGCCAACGAGCGCACACGTAGGTTGTTGCAAAGCGAGAAATTCCCGGCAACAAAGCGCATCCTTGCACAAAACCAAGCAGACAGGCATGCGCAACATTAAAAGAAGGCTTTCTACGCCTTGACACAAAACGCAACGAAAGCAATGCTAACGCGGTTACTATAAAACCAACACTCAATGGAATGGCAATAGAATACGCACGTATCAAAAAATAACATGCGGCCGTAATACAATCAGCAACAAACGTGAGGCCAATAATGTTGAGTATAATGCGCCAACATCTACGCACATGCAACAACAAGAATGACCATCGTGAAAAAAAGAACCATGCAACAACAAATACTGTAACCCCATGCACAAAATGGTCCACCAGCGCAACACGTACCCACCCAATGCCATGAGTATATGAAACAACATCATGATAATGATCAATAACATAACCATATTGTTGCGCAATGCGTTCAACCAAATAACAATGGCCCGAACTACTAATGGGAAAACTTTCCAACAAAATTTGTACAATCAACCAACAGTAAAAATACAGCATTCAACAGCACTTTCTAACGTATGAAAACATCACAACAATCACTCACAGATGAATCGCCGTACATTTTTCTTTACTTTTTTTTAGATGAGTGAGTATAATGCATTTTATCAAATACGTCGATGTGAAACAATTACTATAAATGCATGATTTTTAGACATGATTGGTAATGATATTCTCAACGAATATGCTTATATTTGAAAGAATATAAGAAAAATAAAAAACGAAAGGAGGCACCTGGTAATAAAGCAAACCCCTCTTAGCGCACATCCGTAGCAGAAACACCAACCGTAGAGTCGGCTCTACGAAAATCTCAGTAAGTATGTACAATTTAAGGAGTTCCCTTATGAATCAAATGCTAAAAAAACTTTTTAGCGCGGCAGTGTTATTAAGCACGCCTGCATTTTGCTCACAACCGGCTAATACGCCTTGTGCAGTAGCCCCCCAATTACTTTTTCGTTCACAAGCAGTTGATGCTGCACGCGAATTAGCAGGATGGGCACATCACGTTAATTTATTCGATCAAGACAAAATCTACGGCAGCCTATCTGCAACAGTTGAATACTCTCAATCATTCAGATCGAGCCGTATAGCTGAGTGCTTATTTGGAACCAATTCATGCAACAACGATTGCGGCGCAACCATAAAAGTATCTGGTAGCGACGTTGCAGAAAGAGGCGCGAATGATTGGTTGGCAGATTACTTCTACTTGCCAACTGATTTCCAAAGCACCTTGCATTTCAGCCCAAAAATCCAAAACGTGGTAGCAGATTTGAATTTCTACCTAGGTTTAGATGAATGGGCTTGCGGATTATTCTTCCGTATGCATGCGCCAATCAACTGGACAAAGTGGTGCTTAAACTACTGTGAAACAGTAACCGATGCAGGCGTAGCTGATTATCAAGAAGGTTACTTCACTGTTTCAGTAGACCCTCGTAGTAATTTACTAAACAACTTCTCAGAATTTGCAGCGGGTAAAGCTCCTGCAGTATTCAATGATACCGATGCTTCATCAACCGGCACTGCTGATGTTACCTTCGATGGTCTTTGCTATGCGAAGTTCGACAGATGCTGTCGCACCAAGACACGCCTCGCTGATCTATCATGGATCCTTGGTTATAACTTTGTGAATGATGAAGATTACCACCTTGGCGTTGGCATCAAAGTTGCTGCTCCAACAGGTAACCGTCCAAGCGCAACACATCTTTTTGATGCTGTATCTGGTAACGGCCACCACTGGGAACTTGGCGCTCACATAACCAGTCACGCAATGTTATGGAGATGCGAAGATGAAGATTCAAGCTTAGGCTTCTATCTTGATGCAAACATCACCCACTTGTTCAACGATAACCAAACAAGAACATTCGATCTTAAAGGCAAACCTTTAAGTCGTTATATGCTCGCTGCTAAACACACAGCTCCTGCTGTTGGTTTATTCACCGACGCTGCCGCTACAACTCTAGCTGCAACTCAATTTGCTAGAGAATTCAGCCCTGTTGCTAACTTAACAACACGCGATGTGTCTGTAAGCATTGGCGTACAAGGCGATGTAGCTGCTCAATTGACCTACGCTAACCGCGGATGGAATGTTGACCTTGGTTACAACTTCTGGGGCCGTAGCTGCGAGAAGTTCTCAAGAAAAGATTGCAGCAGCGATTGCAGATCATCATGCAGCAGCAGCAGCGATTGCAAAACAGCATGCGCAGCAACATTTGCTGAAAACACCTGGGCACTTAAAGGTGAAGCTCATGTATTCGGATTCCATCTAAACCCTGCTGGTGATGCAGATGCATTAACCGTCAGCGATAGCAATGCAACTATAAATTCCGGAACTGTTACAAGCTCTGCAAATTTAGAAGTTAACCATGCAGCTAACGGCTACAATGGCGCTAATTCACTATTAGATGCTCAAATATCCGTTCCTACCGAATTCATCACAGAATGCGATCTAGATTTAGTTGGTACACGCGGCATTTCAAACAAAGTTTATGGCCACTTGAGCTATAACTGGCTTGATTGCGAAGATTGGGCTCCTTATGTCGGCATCGGCGGATTCGGCGAATTCGGCAGCAACAGCGGCTCATGCAACACAGGTTGCAGCTCAAGCTCTGATTGCAACACAGGCTGCAGCTCAAGCTCAAGCTCTGATTGCAAGACGACTTGCGCAAGCAGCAGCTCTGACTGCAACACAAGTTCAAATTGCCACAAATGTGCATTGTCACAATGGGGAGTTTGGATCAAAGCTGGTGTTTCATTTAACTAATCCGTCTTCGCTTATCCGGGCCTCCAGGCTCGGCAAGCTACGGTCGGACAGGTCCACCATACAGATAGCGTAATTACATAATAACAATGTGGTTAAGCAAACAAACTAAGTACTAAAAAGGCCCGGGAGTAAAACCCCGGGCCTTTTTAAATGAACAATAATAGATAGGACTAAAAGTACAAATCAACATTAAACCATAGCGTAACATTATCAGGCGTATTAAAGAACTCGCCATGCTCATACATAATATTAAGACCAACAAGCGTAGGATAACGTCGCACCGCAAATTCACAGGCCATAGAAGCATATAAAGAATTTGATAATGATGCCCTCTGAGCACCAGAAACAACGTCCAGATTCCTAATGCTCACCGGCTGAAAGGTCAAATCGCTGGTCATTTGATTAATACCCGGCTGTAACCCCTGGCAAATATTTGCCGTACTTGCGCTTTGCGGATCTTCCAGAACAATCCCTTTCAAGTCCGCTATGCCAACATTCGGTAATTCTTTGCAACAAAATGAAAGATTCTCAGCACCACGGTACCACAAGTCGTAGCCTACTTCAAAATGCAATGACCGATGGCGTATATGTGTTGCAAGATACAAATCAAATGAGCTGCCTGGGGTAACCCGTGTTTTGAGCGTTAAATCATTAATAAGTGGATGCACTGCATATTTATCCGATTCAGAAACAGCCAACATATAGCGCGACCACTGGCCATTGCTCTTTAAATCAAAGGACCGCCACTCTTTGGCAGCACATGCGTAACGATACTTTGCTTCTGCCAGTAACGACAATGCATTACAATCATTTTCTTTAATGCGCCAATTAAGAGCAGTACCACACCCAAGTTGCACATGCTTTGAGCCAACTAATGGTTCAAACAAATAGCGAGCTTTTGATCCCCTGCCGGTTGGCATACCAACCAATCCATACAGATCCCAATAGAGGTGGTAATCTTTATATGCGTTATAGAGCACCTTGAGTTGTATGTCATCAAAACCAGATTTTTTCTGTGCACCATCAATTTTGCCAAATAAACGCTCACTATTTGCAAACGACTCAGTGACCGTACGGTAACCCACACACATGCCTAAATTACCATTGGTTTGCTCACAAAGATGCATATCATGACGTACAGACATCACTGCTGTAGTGACAGCCAGATGAACATTACAGCGAAATGGAATGGCGCAATACAATACGGCACCATATGCTTGTCTTCTTGGGCTAAACGACAAGAGAGAATTATAAAAATTACTGTCCGAAGATATAACATTGAACCATAACGAACTTATGTTGCCCGCACCATTTTCTTGCACAACAAGTGGGTTGTCACGATTAATAGTAAAATACTGACTTAATGTTGATCCGACACTTTGTGTATAAAACGGCTTTACGGAAATTTTAAAATCACCAATATCACTGAGTGTTTCATCAAGGGTGTATGCATTTTCTAAAATAGGATTATACGATAATTGACGAGGAACAAATATTGAAGAAGAAAGAAAACAGCTATTGCATTTACCACTACTTGTGCTGTATAAACTTACCATGAGAAGGGATAGTATGATGTTAAATATTTTTTTCACGGAATTCCTTGTTTTAAAATATCATTATCAGCCTATCTTATACTACGTACCACACCATAACGTTAAAACATTAGGATTGATTTTGTAAAGATCTTGAAAAAAAACTAGGGAGGATTGTAATGTATAAAAAAATTTTTATAGCACTGATGATGACACTATGTAGTCCAACTACACAAATTTTCACTGCTGATTCTGGCACACTGGATGTCACCTTTAATCCTACGGGTATTAGGCCCGGTACCGTATCAACCAACATTGACAATACCTTACTCGACAATTTTGGACAATCGGTAGTGGTGCAGAATGATGGCAAAATAGTGGTAGCAGGGTTCACCTCTATCGGAGGCATATTTAGATTTGCCGTAGCACGATTTAACACCGATGGCTCACTTGACACCACCTTTAATACCGCTGGACCTCAGCCGGGCACGGTGTCAACCACCATCAATAACAATGTAGTCGAAAATAGTTTTGGACAGTCAGTAGCATTACAAAGCGATGGCAAAATAGTGGTAGCAGGATATGCCAATGTCAGTGGCGTCAGACAATTTGCCGTAGCTCGATTTAACACCAATGGTACGCTGGATGCAACTTTTAATACAACAGGAGCGCAACCAGGCACCTTAACAACCACTATAGATGGTGATAATTTTGATGCGGTCGGCCAATCGGTGACTATACAAAACGATGACAAAATAGTTGTCGCTGGATTTGCCTTTACTTCAGCGACTGTATTTGGGTATAAATTTGCTGTAGCACGCCTTAACACCGATGGCACACTCGATACAACAACATTTAATACAGCCGGACCACAGGCAGGGACCGTATCGACCACCATCGACAATCAAACCTCCAGCTTTGGTAGATCGGTAGCATTACAAAGCAATGGCAAAATAGTGGTAGCGGGAGATGGGGGAGTTAATGGATTTGCCGTAGCACGGTTCAACACCGATGGCACGCTTGATACAACAACATTCAATACCGGAGGCGTGCAACCCGGAACCGTATCAACCACTGTCGATAATGGAACCAGTAATTTGGCTCGATCGGTAGCAATACAAAGCGATGACAAAATAGTGGTAGCGGGAAGCAGCACGGTGGATGGCTCAAATAAATTCGCTGTAGCACGATTTAATACCAATGGCACACTTGATACAACAACATTCAATGCTGGAGGCGTACAACCTGGCACGGTATCAACTGGTATTGATGGTATAAGTACGAATGCTGATGGATACTCAGTAGCATTACAAAGCGATGGCAAAATAGTTGTCGCAGGAGAAGCTACTATTCTTATAACTAAATTCGCCGTAGCACAATTTAATACCAATGGTAGACTGGATGCAACTTTTAATACAGCAGGCCCCCAACCTGGTACCACATCCACCAGAATTGATAATAGCATCACTAATTTTGGTCAAGCAGTAGCGCTACAAATCGATGGCAAAATAGTTATCGCAGGATATATGTCTACTAACAGTATCTTTAAATTTGGTGTTGCACGATTCAATGGAGATCAACCTGTCCCACCTGCTCCCATAGTAACTCCCTGCGTCCTCAAACTCATACTAAAATATAGACCACGATTAGTTGTTGAATCGTAAGGTAAATAAGGATCGTCTATACCAAACTTACTAAAAAGATTCCGGAGCTTTCCCAACCTTTTTAATAGCGCGCACTAATCCTAGACGATGAGATTAAAAAATAGTAGGTTGTCCTGAAATAATGATTACGGCAAAAATGCCTATTCTCAAAAAGGAAGCCTAGTATGAAGTACAGCATAACACTATTTTTTAGTTTTCTTGCACTACTCAGTGCATCTGCCTGGTGCGGAACAACGCCCGTATTACCCTACTACAACATCCGCTCACAAGCAGTTGACCTCGCCCGTGAACTTGCAGGAGACATGCACGAAATAAATTTATTTGGCATCAAACAACTCTACTGCCGTTTTTCAGCCGCAATACAGTACTCCCGCTCATTTGATTCACAAGTAATTGCTCGATCGCTATTTGGTGATGACGCAGATACGCAAACAACCAATAATGGCGCAAAAATAACAATATCTGGATCTCGCACCATCAATAGAGATCCCTCTGACTGGCTCGCTGATTATTTTTACTTACCCACCGATTTTTCAAGCACCTTACATTTTAAACCTGAAATTCAAAATGTAATAGGCGATCTCAGCTTCTACCTCAACATGGATGAATGGATTGACGGATTCTTTTTCAAAGCTCATGCACCCATCACCTGGACAAAATGGGATTTAAATTTTAAAGAAAAAAAGGTGACTCATGGTGTCAATGCCTATGACCAAGGCTATTTTACCGCATCAGCAATGCCCAACGACTTATTACTCAATAATTTCTCTGAGTATGCATCAGGCCAAGCGCCGGCGACATTCTATGACCCCACCTTCACCGGCACTGATGTGACTTTTAATGGTCTTTTTTATGCACAGATTGATAACTGCAGCCACAGTGCAACACGTGTGGCAGATCTCAATATAATTTTTGGTTACAATTTTATTAATAAAAAAGATTATCACCTTGGTATCGGCCTCAAAGCAGCTGCTCCAAGCGGCAATCGCCCAAACGGGCAATTGTTATTTGAGCCCATTGTTGGCAACGGCGGCCATTGGGAATTTGGCGCACATATCACCAGCCATGCTCTCATATGGCGCTCACGCAACGAAAACGCAAGCGTAGCTTTTTATTGCGATGCAAACATCACACACCTATTTAACGCGCGCCAATTCAGAACATTCGATCTAAACGACAAACCTATGAGTCGTTATATGCTTGCTGAAAAAATGGTTTCCCCATTAAAAATTGGACTCGTTGGTGGCAAAGCTGACCCTTTCCCCCCTGCACCAGTCATACAAACCTTTCCATCATTTGAACCGCCCTCACAATTTGATGTAGCATTCAGCCCTGTTGCCAACTTAACGACACAAGAACTATCAGTCAGCATCGCTGTGCAAGCTGACGTTGCCGCTCAATTGACCTATGCCAATGGCGGCTTAAATGTAGATTTGGGTTATGATTTTTGGACCCGTAGTCGCGAGAAATTTTCCGCTGAAGAATGCCCACCATGCCAAAAAATTTTTTATATTCAAGGACTACCAAAACTTGCTCCTACTTTTGTTGAAAATGGATGGGCGCTCAAAGGAGATGCCCATGTACTTGGCTTTGAAAGAAACCACGCCGTTACTCTTTCTGCAACAGAAAGCCTAGCAACCATTAATGCAGGCACATCATTACCCGCCACCGGCGTCCTCAATCCTACTGATGCACAACTGGCAAACCCAAACATAGATAACGCACAACCCGCTTGGTCTCATTTTGGCAATGCTCCTGTAGAGTTCTTTCAAATTCGTCCACAAGGCAAAAGAAAATTATTCAACTCGACCGCTTTTGTCGCACAAACAGAAACTTCTATAGAGCCCATACTCATTCAAGAACAAGATTTCAACCATGTAACCAGACCGAGTAGCTCACATAAAATATACGCCAACGTAAGTTATAATTGGCCTCATTATAACCACTGGACGACATATATTGGCATTGGCGGATTTGGTGAATTTGGCAAGAACGACCTGCCATGCAAAATTGATTGCAAAAAATGTTGTGCAACAAGCTTTGAAGAAAATTCCCTCTATTGTTCATTGTCACAGTGGAGTGCTTGGATTAAATTTGGTATTTCGTTTAACTAACATTTTCTCAAGCCTTTTTTTATATCGTAATAATACTGGACTAGAATCCTAAAAAAATAGTAGGTTATTCCTCAAATCATGTTTCTTGAAAAAAGGAAGCTCAGTATGAGAGACACAATGAAAATTTTTAGTATACTCGTAGCATTAAGCACGCCAGTGTTGTGCTCAAAACTAGCAGTGGCACCTTATTATAGCATTCGCTCACAAGGCACCGATATTGCACGAGATTTAGCAGGACAAACGCCCTACATTCATCTCTTTAATCAAGAAAATAATTATAGCGTATTATCGATAACCGCTGAATATACCCGCTCATTCAATGCAAAAGCAATTGCACAATCACTTTTTGGAGCTGATGCACATACTGACACTGCCTGTAAAGGTGCACAGATCGTGGTATCCGGAACGCGTACTGCACATAGAGGCAACAACGATTGGCTCGCTGATTATTTTTATCTGCCCACTGATTTTAAAAGTATTTTGAACTTTGAGCCGCGCATTGAAAACGTTATTGCTGATTTGAGTCTGTATGTAGGCTTTGACAAATGGTTGCCAGGATTATTTTTTGAGATGCATGCACCCATAAATTGGACCCGCTGGAATTTAAATTTTCACGAAGAAATAATCAACGAAGGTGTTAATGCATATAGCGACGGCTACTTTACCGCTAGCGCAATGCCGCGCAACGACTTACTCAATAATTTTGCTGAATTCGCACGCGGAAAATCACCAAACCAATTCATTGATGTTAATCATCCACGCTTTGCAATACCACTGATAACATTCAATGGATTTCAAAACAACGTAAGCCCTAGTTATGACATTACCTTCGATGGGCTTTGTAATGCAAAATTTGACACTCATGCCATGACACGAACGAGCTTGGCTACTCTAGCATTAATCCTTGGATACGATGTTGTTAATCGTGAAAATTACTACGTTGGTTTAGGCGTCAAATGTGCTGCCCCTACGGGTAATCATCCGACAGGAGAACTATTATTTGAACCTATTTCTGGCAATGGTGGCCACTGGGAAATTGGCGCACGTGTTGCCAGTCATGCGCTTCTATTCAAATCATGCAGTGAAGAATCACATTTAGATTTTTATTGTTTTGCTGATATAACCCACTTGCTTAAATCTCATCAATCAAGAATTTTTGACCTAAAAAATAAACCGTTGAGCCGCTATATGCTTGCTGAAAAAATGGGTCCGCCATTTTATACGTTCTTTGATGACAACAATGAACTCCTGTTAAATATGCCAGGATTTCAAAACGAATATAGCCCCATTGCCAATTTAACAAAACAAGAAATGCTTGTAAGTATTACTGTCCAAGCAGATATTGCAGCACAATTGACCTATACGCGTCATGGGTTCAATTGGGATATAGGTTACAATTTTTGGACCCGTAGCTGTGAAAGTTTTTATTTAAAAAATAACGATTGCGAGCCACTACTTCCTTCGTGCGGTACGGTGTGTGAACCAGCATGTTCTGCAACGTTTAAAGAAAATAGCTGGGCGATTAAAGGTGATGCACAGGTTTTTGGCTTTACTCGTTCTAGCAATGCCTCTCCCATTAATGAAATAGCTATTCCTCTTTCATCAACTGAAAGCGTAGCAACGATTAATGCCGGCACCAACATCCCGGCAACAGGATTAACAGATCCTACAGCAGCACAATTAACAAATCCAAACGTGGACAACGCAGAACTCGTGCCATTTATTTTTTTATTTAGTACGACCGGTTACCCACCACAATCCTCTTCCGATAGAGAATCGGCAAGAATTAATAGCTCCAATCCTCCAATACTCATCAAAGAAACTGACTTTAACCGCATTGGCACACGAAGCACCTCGCATAAGATCTATACGAACATAACCTATAATTGGCAACCCTGTGGCCACTTTGCTCCTTATATGGGCTTTGGCGGATTTGGTGAGTTTGGTAGCAACAATACATGCACGGCACATTGCCTAAAATGCAGCCTCTCACAATGGGGTGCTTGGATTAAATTTGGCATCTCATTTAATTAACCCGTCTACGCCTATGGCTACGTCGGGCAGGTCAGTCTTCGGCAGGACAGGCAGGCTCGGCAAGCTACGGCAGACAAGAAGGAAGTAGAGAATGAAGACTATGAGATTAATTTTTTTACCGAGCATACTGCTATTCAGTGCAGCGCTCAACACAGATGCATGGTGCACTCCGCCTGGCGTAATTCCCTATTATAGCATTCGCTCACAAGCGGTTGATGCCGCACGTGACTTGGTAGACCAAACGTATCATGGCAATCTGTTCTGTAGCGATAGCTTCTACGGCAGTCTATCGGCAACGACACAATACACACGCTCATTTAATCCAAAAGCGATTGCTCAATCTTTATTTGGCAATGATTTGCGGTGCGGAAACGATTGTGCCGCTGGAACAATAGAGGTATCCGGATCTCGCACGGCTGATAGAGGCCCCCACGATTGGTTAGCAGATTATTTTTATTTGCCCACCGACTTTAAAAGCACCTTACAGTTCACACCTCGCATTGAGAATGTGGTGATTGATCTGCATTTTTATTGTGGCCTAGATGCATGGGCTAATGGATTATTTTTTAGTATGCACGCACCCATAACCAGAACCCGCTGGGACCTTAATTTTAATGAAACCAATATAATCACTGGTACCAATAATCATGATGAAGGATATTTCACCGTCGCACCATTCCCTCGAGCAAACCTCCTTAATAACTTCAGCGAATTTGCATGCGGAAAAGCACCTGCATATTTTGTTGATACCGTAGATTTCCACACTCCAAACGTTTCTGTACGTCAAGAACCAAAAGATATCACTTTTGATGGTCTGTCCTATGCGAAGTTTGACTGCCAAGCACGCACCCTAACACGTTTAGCTGCATTGACCTGTATTATTGGTTATAATTTTGTTAGTCGTGAAGATTTCCACATTGGGCTGGGATTGAGAGCTGTAGCACCTACAGGCAACGCTCCCACCGGCGCCTTATTATTTCAACCGATTGTTGGCAATGGTGGCCATTGGGAACTTGGTGCGCAACTCACGAGTCATGCACTCATGTGGCAATCAACAGATCACAATGCATCACTCGATTTTTATTGCAATGCAAACATAACCCATCTCTTTAAAGCCTCTCAAACAAGAACCTTCGATCTTAATAATAAACCATTAAGCCGCTATATGCTCGCAGAAAAAATGGGTATATTGTCCGATCAACCTAGCATAAAATATATTCCTGGAGAATCTGCTGGTGGTGGTATTCTTGCCGGACAAGTTGGCCTATTGCACAAACCCAATGCCCAATTCATCAACGAATATAGCCCTGTTGCCAACTTAACTGCACAAAATCTTTTGGTAAGCATTAACGTGCAAACTGATATTGCCGCACAACTCACCTACACTCAGGGTTACTTACAGTGGGACCTAGGCTATAATTTTTGGAGCCGTAGTTGCGAAAAATTATATCATAAAGTTTGCAAGCCCTATCCAAGCAGCTGCGACGCTCGATGCAAACCAATTGGCTTAGCAACCTTTGATGGTGACACTATAACAGGCTACACAGAACCTATTCTCACCAGAGACAAAGCTGTTGATCCTTTTATATCGCGACCAAATGCCGTAGGCCCTACGGGCAACGTATGGGCACTCAAAGGTGATGCGTACGTATTTGGCTTTGCTGATGTCTCTACTTGCAGCCCAGAAAGACCTACTTCAGTATCTCCTCTTTCGGCAACCGAAAGCAAAGCAACTATTAACAGCGGTACTAATATACCGCCCACGGGATTGGTTGAACCAAGCCCTGCTGACCTGACTAATCCCAATGTAGATGGTCCGCTATTTGCTTTTGATGAGTTCTGTTTACAACCAGTACGTCTTACAACAAATCCTAGCTCGCCGCAAACTCGTACCTCAATTCAACCTATATTAATCGATGACGCTGATTTTGATTATATACACACCCATGGATCTTCACACAAAATCTATACCAACGCAAGTTACAACGGGATTAATCATGGCAATTGGACTCCTTATAGTGGCATTGGCGGCTATGCTGAATTTGGTAACAATAATGCATGCCGCACCAGAAATTCTGCAACTCCATGCAAAAAAAGTTGCCTAACGTGTGCGTTGTCGCAATGGAGCGTTTGGATTAAATTTGGTGTTTCATTTAATTAAAAGAAAGCTTAGCATGAAACAAGTAATAAAAATTTTTTGTAGTATCCTAGCACTCCTCAGCGCAGCACAACTGGAATCAAAATTAGCTGTGACTCCTTACTATAGTATTCGCTCACAAGGCACTGATGCGGCGCGTTATTTACTCGAAGAATCTCGCCACATTAATCTAGTCAACCAAGACGGAATATATGCGAGCTTGTCTGCAACAACACAATATACGCAATCATTCAACCCAAAGGGGATTGCCCAATCGTTATTTGGTAGCGATGCGTTTGTTGGTAAAAATATTCATGGCGCACAAATAACGGTGTCTGGTACTCGTACTGCCAACAGAGGAATCAATGATTGGTTGGCTGATTATTTTTATTTACCGCCCGATTTTAAAAGCACATTGAATTTTGCCCCCGCTGTTCAAAACGTTATCGTTGACCTAGGTTTGCACGTTAACTTGGATGCCTGGGTGAATGGATTATTCTTCAGCTTGCATGCACCCATTAACTGGACCAAATGGGATTTGCATTTCAATGAAACTCTGATCACCACCGGCACCATAGATTATTATCAAGGCTATTTCACTGCCTCACCATTACCGCGCGCCAATTTGCTTAACAATTTTTCTGAATTTGCTTGTGGCAAAGCACCGCAAAAATTTGTTGATCCAGCCTACCTTGGCGATGATGTTACCTTTAATGGTCTTACTTCTGCCAAGTTTGATGGCTGCGCACACACTAAAACACGCTTGGCTGACCTGTCATTAATTGTAGGCTACAACTTCATTGATTGCGAAAATTACCACCTCGGCTTAGGTGTCAAAGCGTGCGCGCCGACGGGCAACATCCCAACCGCAGAATTATTATTTGAACCAATTTCCGGCAATGGTGGTCATTGGGAGCTTGGTGCTCAAATGACAGGCCACACCACCCTATGGCAATCACAGAACGAACAAGCTCGGTTAGAATGCTTTATTAACGCGAACGTAACCAACCTCTTCAAAACGGGACAAGCAAGAACTTTTGATCTTAAGGATAAACCGCTAAGTCGCTATATGCTTGCCGAAAAAATGGCAACACCATTGCTGTATCGAGGAAATATCATAGAAATTGTTGAATTTCTCTATCACCTTACTGGCGGCTCGTTCGATTCTGTGGGAACTGGTGAACCCGCTTCTTCAATACCTGTTTCGGCAGAATTCGCTCAAGAATTTAGTCCTGTTGCCAATTTCTCTACCCATACAGTATTCAGTTCCGGTATCCAAGGAGACATTGCTGTGCAATTAACTTATTCACACTGTAAATTGAGCTGCGACCTCGGCTATAACTTCTGGGGCCGTAACTGCGAAAAACTCTCTTATGAACCATGTCCACTCAGTTGTCAAAAAATTTGTACGCCAATCGCATCTCCTCAAGACCTTTTTACTGAACAAGTAACTCCACCAGTGTGCGTTACCGCATGCACTCCGCACTATACCGTCAATTTCCAAGAACAAGAATGGGCACTTAAAGGTGATGCTCAAGTATTTGGATTTTCTCCTGGAAGTCTATTTGCATTGGCAGGTCCGCTGGCCATTCCACTTTCTGCAACCGAAAGTAAAGCAACCATTAATGCAGGCACCAATATACCTGCAGCTGGATCGCCATCTCTCTTAGTGCCTGAAGGCTCTACTTTATTTGGAGACTTAAACAATCACGCAATAGACAACCCGTTGCAAGCCTATCTTGGCCCCCATAAAAACGCGAATCCCAGTTTACATCAATCGGATGCCAGTATCACCCCTCTTTTCACCTCAGTGCAGCCCATCACCATTAAAGCCAGTGACTTTAATTATGTGGCAACCCGGGGCATTACCCACAAAATTTATGCCAAC
Organism: Candidatus Dependentiae bacterium; assembly: GCA_026389015.1. NCBI lineage: Bacteria > Candidatus Babelota bacterium. Next base: position 64,574 of record JAPLIR010000016.1, read on the forward strand.
ATAAACTATAATGTATTTGAGAAAATTCGGTGGATTGGTTTTGTCAGTATTGGTGGCTTTGGAGAATTCAATAATAGTACCTGCGGAGTAGACTGCCAAACATCGTGCGTGCCGTGTGCGTTGTCACAATGGAGCGCTTGGGTGAAATTTGGTGCATCATTTGATTAAACCTGATGCAACAATTTTAAAATCCTAATAATTCTAGACTAAGAGACTAAAAAAAAGTAGGTTATTCCTCAAAGAATGTTGCTTTAAAAAAGGAAGCTCAGCATGAGATCGATAATGAAATTTTTTAGTATGCTAGTAGTAGTAAGCTCGACGACACTCTACTCAACTATTACCGTCACACCCTACTACCGTATTCGCTCACAAGCAACTGATACCGCACGTCAATTAGCGGGCACCGCTCATCAAATTAATCTATTTAATACTGAGGCATTCTATGGCAATGTATCGGTAATAGGGCTTTACTCAAAATCATTCAGTGCAAATACTATTGCATTATCTATCTTTGGAGAAGATGCATTTTTAGATGATTTATACAGAATTGAAGATAAATTATCGTTTGGTGGAAGAACCAAAGGTGGATCAATAATTATGAGCGGTACAGTAAGTGAAAGCTTTTCAAGAGTCGATGGCCAACGAGCCAGACGCCCCACCGATTGGTTAGCAGATTATTTTTACATGGGAGATAATTCCCAAAGTTACGTTACCTTTACACCGCACATTCAAAATGCTACCGTTGATTTAAACTATTATTTCGGCTCCAATAAACCCGTCTGTGGTCTCTTTGCACGAATACACGCACCAATCAATTGGACCCAATGGAGCTTGCGTCTTAATGAAATTGTCATGGAAACCTCGAGTATAAGTGCCTTTCAAGGCTACTTTACGTGCCAAGATAATGTAACGCTACCCAACTATCTTCCAAACTTCACCTCGTATGCATCAGGACAAGTGCCACTAAGTGAATCAGGTATTATTTATAATCCTTTACGTTTTGCAAAAATGAATGCGTTATGCGACCAAGCCGTAACACGTTTGGCAGATCTATCATGGATCATTGGTTATAACTTTGTTAACGATGATGATTACCACCTTGGTGCAGGCGTTATGATTGTCGCCCCAACCGGCAACCGACCAACAGGAGAATTTTTGTTTGAACCTATTTCTGGCAATGGCGGCCATTGGGAAGCCGGTGCACATTTCACCAGCCACATACATTTTTGGAAATCAGACGATGAGGTTGCACACTTCGGGTTGTATTGCGATGCAAATATCACCCACCTATTCAAAGCCCGTCAAGTAAGAACTTTTGACCTTAAAGATAAACCTTTTAGCCGCTACATGCTTGCTGCAAAGCATGGCCCACGCGTAAGAGATGGATTTCCTGGTGAATTTGTACCTCTAGGATTGACGGGCGGGTTTGCCGGTGGCCAATACGAAGGGGGCCCTGCTGCCCCTAGTGTAGACAAAATACCTTCCGTGCAATTTCAAGGAGAATACACTCCTGTGGCTAACTTAACTACCCAAGAAATAAAGGTGAGCATTCCTGTACAAGCAGATTTTTCACTGCAACTCACGTATGTCAACAATGATTTAAATTTCAATGTTGGCTATAACTTTTGGGGAACAAGTTGCGAAGAATTCCACCGATTAACTACTCCGTGCAGAGAACAATCAAACACTACATTTCAGGAACATACATGGACCCTCAAAGGTGATGCTTTTGTCTTTGGCGTCATTACAAATCCCGATACACACCTACAAGAATGTCGCGCACTCGCAGTAAGCCAAAGCAACGCAACTATTCATAGAGGCACTGGCTTTGACGTGCAAAAAATTGGCAATTTCTATGAAGGCGTAAGTATTCCACTCCTTGAAAGCATAACTAATTTTGGCATTGATAATCCGCTCTATGCATTCGCAGGCGATAGAACAGTTCCCATAGTAACGCCCAATTTCAGTGACCCTCGAGTAACAATACAGATGCGTACTTCAGTAGACCCCATTTTTATAACCGAAGATGATATTGATTATGTTGGAGTACGAGGCGTATCACACAAAATTTATGCCCACATGGGTTACGATTGGTCACATGGCAAACATTGGACGCCGTACTTTGGCATCGGTGGTTTTGGTGAATTTGGCGACAATGCTTCGCCTTGCGATCAAACCTGTCAAACTTCTGTCAAAGCTGGTTGCGCAAAATTAGCACTAACCCAATGGGGCGCGTGGGTTAAAGTTGGCGTCGCTTTTAATTAGATCATATCATGCAACCCTAGATTTTCGACGCACAAAATTTGTAGGCTCATGTGCAGTGATAATTTTCGTATAAAAAAGGAGAAAAGACGTTATGAATTCTACAACAAAAAAACTTTTATTAATGTTGCCATTATTGGGCGCTTGCACAACGCAAGCAGTCACTCCCTACATTGCAACACGTTCACAAAGTTTAAATGCAGCGCGCGATTTAGCAGGCCTGACTGATGTGATTAATTTAGATAAAGATTGTGTCTACGGAACCGTGTATGGCCTTTTTGAATACACACGTACCTTTAGGCCTCACGATATCGCCAACTGTCTATTTGGTACTGATTTAATACCAGACGCATGCAGCTGCGATAAAGGCATTAAAATCTCTGGCTCGCAAACTAATGACCGCGGTGCAACCGATTGGCTTGCTGATTATTTTGGTCTACCCACTGACTTTAAAAGTTTTGTAACCTTCCGACCACGCGTACAAAACTTTATTGTTGATCTCGGTTTTTATATTGGTCTTGATCAATGGGCAAAAGGATTATACTTCCACGCAAGCGCACCAATCACCCACACCAAGTGGGCACTTGATTATAGAGAAACCATCAGCGCTGCCGGTAACAATTCATATGCTGCTGGTTATTTTTCACCAAATGTTGAAACAAATTTAAATAAAGACTTCACCACCTTTGCCAATGGCGACGGGGAACTAACCTTCGCGCAAGATTTTGTGGTTGACGGGGGTGTAACCACTACCTACGCTGGTGGTTACATGACTGCACTCAATTTTGCAAAAATGAACAGCTGCCCACTCATTAAAACCGGCTGCGCTGATTTACGCGCAACCTTAGGTTGGAATTGGGCATGCGAAGATTACCATATTGGTGCTTCTGTTCGCGTAGCAGCGCCAACTGGCTTGCGACCTCATGGCACATTTTTGTTTGAACCAATGATTGGTAACGGCCACCACTGGGAACTTGGTGGTGGACTATCAGCACATTACACCTTCTGGCAATGTCGCGATAACGAAAATAGTTTCACGTTCTATTTTGAAGGTTACGCTACTCACTTGTTCAGATCGTGCCAAAAACGCACCTTTGATTTAAAAGGTAAACCAATGAGTCGCTACATGCTTGCGCAAAAATTGGGACCTATACCTGCTGGTCAAGATCCATCCCTCTCTCAAAATATATTCCCCGATGTTGAATTCCAAAATCTTTTAACGCCCGTTGCAAACTTAACTCACATGAATGTAAAAGTTGATGTGGCAGTTCAAGGTGATGTCGTTGCAATGCTTAACTTTACTCGCAACCATTTTTCATGGGATGTCGGCTACAACTTCTGGGGAAGAAGTTGCGAAACAATCCGCCAAGGCAATTGTCCATCACCACTTGCTGACGGCACAACGTGGGCACTCAAAGGTGATGCAAGCGTGATTGGTTTTGAATTTAACCTTGCAGCTTCCCCACCAGTTCCTTTAGCGGCTACAGACAGCGCAGCTACCATTCATACAGGAAGCAACTTCCCTGCGACGGGAACCACCGATCCTGCAGTCATTGCTACTGCAAGCACAAATCCAAACATCAATACACCAGAACTAGCTGAATCAAATAATGCGTTACCTGTTTTCAATAACCCATCTACAGCTCCACTACAAACCCACAGCTCTCTCAAACCAGTCTATCTTACCGTTGACGATGTTAACCTTGCCGGCACCAAAGGCATTTCACATAAAATATTCACCCATTTAAATTATATGTGGATAGATCGCGATGAATGGGTGCCTTACGTTGGCATTGGTGCTGAAGTTGAATTTGGCAGCAGCAGCTGCGGAAAATCATGCAACCCAGCTCCAACACCATGTCCTTCAAGCAGTAGCGATTGTAAAACCAGTTGCAAATCAAGTAGCAGCGATTGCAAAACAACGTGCGCATCAAGCAGCTCTGATAACAAATGCCACCCATGCTCACCATGCAGCTTATCCCAATGGGGTATCTGGATTAAAGGTGGCGTAACATTTAACTAATTTTGCACACGTATACTATAATTTTTTAAGGCTCGGTTTTATCACCGGGCCTTAATTTTTTTTTATCCCTCGATACATTTTTAAATTCTTCGCAAAAAACTCAGAATTTAAAAACACTCGGGACGAACGGCCTAGAATTTCACTCCTGGGAATTATTCCAATCAACTATTTTTCTGTTTTTTGTTATACTTATTATTGTCATAAACAATAAGTATTAAACCCCGCTCGCCCTGAGTGTTTTTTGTTTTGAGCTCGTCTCAAAATAAAAAATGTAACGAATGGGTCGGGGGAAGAATGATTCACACTATCTTTATAAATTAATTTGATAACACCATGCAAGATTTTTATGTATACATTCTACGTTGCAATGATGACTCATATTATATTGGCCACACCGATAACATAGAGATAAGATTCGCTGAACATCAACAAAGAACATATCCTTGTTGTTACACCGCTACTCGTTTACCCGTAACATTGGTCTTCGTGCAAGAAACTTCAAGTCGAGATGAAGCATTTGAAGCAGAACGCCAAATCAAAAAATGGACTAGAAAGAAAAAAAAAGCCTTGATACAAGGTGATATTTCCCTACTGAAAAACTTATCGAAAAATAAACTTTTAGTTAGCAAAAGCCCTCTTAGATCCGACCCATTCGTTACATTTCTCGTTCCTCGTTAAACTCGGAACTACGAAACACTCAGGGCGAGCGGATCTGAGATGCCTCATGTATAATTGTTAATTTTTTCCTAAAAACTTAATTTTTTTCCAATCCTTGTAAGCAAATTCAGCATTATGCTAGTTTGATTGCGTAAAGCAGCACAGGAAAGATTCTAAAAAAATTAGGAGAAAATAAATGAATCACACGAAAAAAATAATAACCACCCTCATAATGATAAGCGCAACACATGCCGGCGCCTTTGATTTAATAGGCACCACATTTTTTAGTCCACGCTCACAAAGTACCAACGCAGCGCGCGACATTGTAGGCTGGCACCGCTACATCAACCGATACACAGAAGATCTTTACGGAGCGTTTGCCGCAACACCATCATACGGGCAAATTTTACGTGCATCACGCGCAGCAAGAGTAATGTTTGGTACCTCAACGCTCACGCTGTCCGGAAGCCAAGTGCCGATCCGTTGCTCAGATGATTTTTTAGCTGACTATTTTGGCCTTTCTCCCGAATTTAAAAGTACTGTCTGCCTTCACCCATTCATACGCACCGGACTCATTGATTTTGGCGGATACCTTGGTTGGCATAATTTTTACGTACAAATCCATGCACCCGTTGTCTGGACTTCATGGAAGTTAGGCATACAAGAAGAGGTTGAAGATAATGGTAAACTTATACCATTTCCTGCCAACTACATGGACGCTGGAGCAGTAACCCCACCTATTACCTCATTTGCCCAAGCAATGCGCGGTGGCACTACCTTTGGCGATGTCAGCGAAGGTATGAAGTACGGCAAATTTGGTTGCGCACATCACAAAACCGGTTTGAGCGATATGCAAATTGCTTTAGGGTATAATGTTCTCCAACGAGAAACTGTTCTGGACGTGCATTGATATGGGAAAAAGACGGCACACAAGAATGGTCATTCTTTGTTGATGCAAATATGATGCATATATGCACAACAAACCAACGTCGTGCCTTTGACTTTAAAATAAATGGTATGTGTAGTCGCTACACGTTACTCAAAGAATTTGATGACGCAGGAAATTACAACGGCGTTTGTTTGCCTGCAATTAACGTTACCACCTTGCCTTGTACCGTGCGCGCCACGCTGCAATTTGATGCGCTCGTCATGTTTGGCTACACCTACAATGAATTTGTCGCCGATATTGGTTATAGTGCATGGGTGAGAACACACGAAGTTATATGCCTGCGTGAAGGATTACCGAGAAATAGATATGGATTAAAGGGCATTCAAAACGTAACCGATGTCGCTAGCATTAATATTAATACCACACAAAGCACTGCAAATATTCATGGTGATCCTCTTGATGAACAAGCTATCTGGGTTGATACTAACCCGCCAGTATTTGTAAATACCTGCAACCTTGACCTCACTTCAGCAGCATCACCACTCGTACTAACCCAAAAAGTATTCGGGCACCTTGGCTACTCATGGCCGCACTACTGCAACACTAACGTCACACCCTTCCTTGGCATTGGTGGCGAGCTTGAATTTGAAGGGATCAACGAACGAGGCGTAAGACATGGAGATAAAAATACCTTGTCACAATGGAGCATGTGGCTTAAGGGTGGCGTAGCGTATTAATCAACTCATTTTTAAAAAGCACCACTATAAAGGGAGCTGTCGTATGACACGCTCCCTTTATTCATTAAAAATCTATTTAAGCGAAATATTTCTTTGCTTTATCACGCGCATTATTATTGCGATTATAGACTTAATTGTCCCTCAAACAAGATTTTCTATGTATATTCATGAGAGGAAAATCTGGCATTTTTTTTACATGATTATAGAGGTCTTGACTGGAGTTCTTTTTTGCATATTCATACTCATCGTCCGTGATTCCTATGACTTCCAACAATTTCACATTGCCGCTGGATAATGCAAAAGTATCTGGCATCCCCATGGGCGGCCACAATAAGACAGTAGTAAGAGCTGAATTTGAACCTTGCAATATAGGGCCATTGAGCGCCATTCTATGCCCTTTTTCAAAAGCATTCCCCGAATGAAGCGCATACCCCATAAGATTAAATAATAGACCAAAAACCCAAGGTGAACGCTCAGCACACCTGATAACAAGCTCAAACCCCAAACCAGAATATTCATCCGGCGTGTCCTCAAAAGGGTTACTCAGACCAGAGGTACTGTCATCTGCAGGCTGACATATATCAGTCGGCATAGTACCGAAAATTTCTGGGTATACTTTTTCCTCTCGCTCACTCCATGACAAGGCAAGCAAAGAAGCTTCTTCATCATGCTTATCTTCATTTTTTTTCTTTATAGCAATTGCGAGGATCATGCTGATAATCGCTGCAAACACAACTATAACAATTTTTATAATATTTTTTTTATACATAGTATGCCTCTACTCAGAAATATTTTAATGGTTACTTATTATTACTAACATTAACGTGAGTTCGATTTAAAAAACTAGAAAAAAAATAACAAAACTATATTACCGCAACTTAGATAGGCTTAACTAGGTAGTTTTAAACAAAGCCTACCTCGAGAAAGATGACATTTCTATTTTGGAAAAAAGGGACACTTTCAGGTTGCGCCTACAAAAATCAACATAACTATTGATTTTCTACATCCATATCTGATATTATTTCAAATAGAGATATAATAAAATAAAGCAATACTAAGCATGGAGATATTATGAAAATGAAAAAATTACTATTAATTACCCTCGCATCTATGGCAAATGCGCCATTAATGGTGGCTATGGGTGAATTTACTTTGGAAGAAGATTATGTTCAAAGACCAACTTCCGGTGCCGCTGGTGCAGGATCACCACGTAGTGATTCAGGGTCAGAAACTTCTGGCAAAAGGTCTCCTACACTCGATGATGCAAGAGCTGGAGCCGGTACACCAGCTAGCGATACGACATTTGGCTCAAGTGGCTCAACAACACCGACATCAAGAACACCAAGTCCTAGTAGCCAAAGAGTAACAATTGGCAAAGGATATCTTACAGTTGAAGAACCGAGTGACAAAGAAGAGAATGAAGCACAGAATAATGAATGGACAGAGATAGAAGAACCAGGAAGAAAAGGTAAAGCTTTAGGAAAATTAGGACTCTATAATAAAGAAGAGTTTACTTCTGATGAAATTATTAAAGCTTATGAAGCATTCATACAAAACCAAAAACCATCATTCATGGGAAGTTTGTTAAGCACCCCCAAAAAAGACTTTTATATAAGGTTAGGAGTTAACTCAGACGCCTCAGAAGACGAAATCAAACAAGCTTATAAAGATTTTGTACTTCTCTTGCATCCAGATAAACATAAAAACAATAAAGAAAAAGTAGAATCTATAGTGAAAAATCTCAATGAAGCCTATGAAACCTTGGTCGATAAAGATCGTCGCAAAGCATATGATGCAAATAAAAAATATACGGGCACCCATAAAGAATTCAATTAAGATTAATCAAATTATATAGAAATATAATTAAATAAAACAATACTCAGTATGGAGATGTTATGAAAATAAAAAAATTACTATTAATTACCCTGGTATGTATGGAAAACGCACCATTAATCGTAGCTATGGATCTCAACTTTATGGAAGATTATGACCCAAAAGAACGAAAAACTGATGAAGGCAGCGATACTAGTTCAGAAACCTCTGGCAAAATATCTCCCGGACTCGATGATATAAGAGCTGGAGCAGGCACACCAGCAAGTGATACAAGTTCAAGAAGCTCAATGGGCTCACCATCTTCTACTCCTACCAGCGATAGAAGTTCAACTGGTTCACTATCACCAACATCCAGAACCCCCAGTCCAACCAATAGCGATAAAGACGAGCAAGAGACAAAGTTTTTTGGTAAAACGCCAACAATCAGCGAGGGCTACATAACTAAACCAATTGCCAAAGAAAAATACAAGACACCTACTGCTTCAACAGAAGCAACAAAAGAAAACAAAATAAATGCAGTACTTGCTAGCATCACCGACAAAAGTACTTATACAGATTTTGTTAATAAAATGTGGGAACAAAAACTCCATACTACCTATACCTCCGGACTCTACGCGCAAGACATCAACATTAGTAATGCAATGGGGATGACGCCACTCATGATAGCGGCAGAACGAGGCAATGCAGCCCTCGTTAAAGCTTTACTCAAAGCTGGCGCTGATAAAAATGCCAAAGACGGAAGCAACCGCACAGCCGCGAGAATAGCCCTTGAAAATAAACATGGAATCAAAAATAACAATTACAATGTTGTTATACTCTTAGATCCAACATTAGTAAAAGCAGCACTAGTAAACAAAATTAAATCTTCCCAAGGTGCTGGCAAAGAAAAAGAACTGGTGGGATTGGGTACGTATGAAGGCGATTTTGTCGTCGTTGATCATGACGATTTTTAAAAATTAGAATCAAAGTATTATGGCGTGAGTGTTATCTCACGCCATAATTACAACACATACTCGGTATCTTTTTATTTCGTTCTTAAATTGTGAACATATTCCACAACTTCGTTAACGTTGTGTAATTTTTCAGCATCATCATCATTAATTTCGATGCCAAAAACTTCTTCAAGTTTTATAATGATTTCCGCCATATCAAGCGAATCAGCGCCAAGATCTTGCAACGTTGCAGTTGGAACAACCGTGTTCTTTTCGACTTTCAAAATCTTAGCAACAACCTCAACAACTTTGTTTAACGTTTCTGCTCTATCAAAACTTGCCATTTAAATCTCCGTGTTAATACCATCATTTGCAATAATCTTTTTAAGGTCTTCAATATCAGACCGCTTATTGATACTCATACATAGTTTATCAGGATATTTTTCTTTCGCCATACGTGTTAGCTTTGATCCAGGGCCAACTTCAACAAGAAGATCGCAACCCTCAAGTTCTTGCATAACCTTTTTCCAAACCACCGGCGTGTGTATATGATCGATGACACGCTCTTTGACTTGTTCGCCTGATTCAACATTACAAATAGTGGTCGAACATAGTAACGGTATCGCCATGTCTTTAAAATCAACTTTTGCTAAATGCGGCGCTAGTTGATCCACCACACCGTCCATCAACGAAGAATGTAACCCAACTTCTAATAGAAGTTCTTCACTGCGCGCATCTTGGTCTTCTGCCACAAAACCACGCACCGCAGCAACTGCCGGGCCATGACCAGAGACGATATGATCGGTGTCAGAATTGTACAATGCAATAGTAGCACTAAATTCACCTTCGCTCGATTTTTTACAGATCGACTCTAATTTTTTAGTCGAAAGACCTTGGACATGCAGTACGCCAACATCCATGGTTGCCAAAGCTTCTTGATACAATGTGGCATACTTGGCAAGCAAATAGAGTCCATCGGGAAAGCTGATGCCACCTGCTGCATGCAGAGCAGCATATTCGCCCAAATTATAGCCTGCCACCACATCAGCTTTAATGCCTTCTTCTTTGAGGAGTGCGTACATTGCACAACTCACCAAGAAAGTAGCAGGATAAGCATTATTCATAGCTTCAAGTTCGCTCTCAGATGAAGCAAAACATAATTTTACAAAGTTCATGTTAAGACAATTGGATGCTTCTTCAAAATACTCTTGCATGGTACGCGATTCGTCGTAGAGCTCTTTGCCCATCCCAATAAATTGACTACCATACCCAGGAAATAAGATACCAATTTTCATAAAAACCCCCGTAATACTTATTTTTCCAAAAACGTAATCAAGTTTTGCAACCTACGTATACTCTGCTCTTTCCCTAAAAAAGCAACTAAGTCAAAAACACCTGGACTAGAACTCTTGCCAACCAATGCAATACGAACCGGTTGTGCAAGGTTAACTAATTTTAACCCCAACGTTTTGGCTAATACCTTAATCTGTTCTGATACTATTTCTACCGTAATTGCCGATTGCTGTTCAAGCATTTGTATGATTTGTTTAAGATGATCTGTCGTTGCTGGCGTTATCCAATGCGCTACATCCTCCTGAGCATATGACACTTCAGGCCCATGTAAAACAACCAGTTCATGGGCAAGTTCAGCCAATGTTTTGACACGTTCTTTATACAAAGCGATTGCCGCAAACATTTGTTGATCATTCCATGTCAATTGTTTAAACAATTCGTGTTGAACATCGTCAACCAAACGTTTCCACAATTCCTGCTCAGAGGTTTGACGAATATATAACCCGTTAAACCATTCTAATTTTGTTTGGTCAAACACGGCCGGTTTTTTATTAATTGCTTCTGCTGAAAACAAGGTGATTAATTCTTGGCGAGTGAACACTTCTTGATCACCATGCGACCAGCCAAGACGCACCATATAGTTGAATAGAGCATCGGGCAAGCAACCCATTTTTCTGTAGTCGAGCACTGAAACAGCGCCATCGCGCTTACTTAATTTCTCACCACTCGGTCCTAAAATCATAGAAGCATGCGCAAACATCGGCACATCATAGCCCAGCGCTTGATATAACAATATTTGTTTTGGTGTATTGGCAACATGCTCTTCACCACGGATAATATGACTAATGCGCATGAACGCATCATCAAGCACCACGGCAAAATTATACATGGACATACCATCAGAACGAATAATAATAAAATCGTCCAGCTGATCTAATTCAAACGTGATATCATCACGAATAAGATCGTGCCAAGTAACCGATTGTGTATCTTGTGGCAAAGCAAAACGAATAACATGCGGTACAAGCTTTTCAGCCTCCGTCACGCTTCTGTTTCTGCAAGCACCATCATATTTAATAAAGAGATCATCGGCGCCCATCTTCTTTTTATGACGCTCAATAACTTCTTCTTGTGAACAAAAACAATAGTATGCTTTTTTTTGATCAACTAATTCTTGTGCGATTCTGCGATGCTCTGGAACGCGCTCAGACTGAATCACCACTGGCTCATCAGACTCAACACCCATCCATTGCAACGATTGTAAAATAGATTCAGTAAATTCTGGTTTTGAACGCTCAAGATCGGTATCTTCTATACGTAATAGAAAGGAACCGTTATGATGACGAGCAAATAACCAATTAAAGATAACCGTACGCAAGCCACCAAGATGCAAATGCCCTGTTGGTGATGGCGCCATGCGCACGCGTACTGGTTTATTGGTAGCTATAGTCATAGGTTACGCCAGTTGCGCCAATTTCTCTTGTGCTAAAGCAGCCCAAGGTGATTGACCAAGATTATTAGTGGTTTTTTGTAATTCGAATAATGGCTTCCATGCTTCTTGTGCCTTAACAACATTATCATGAGTCCAATAGAACAAACCAAGATAATATGCTGCAACATCGTTATTAGGATTTTTTGTGTCCGCAGCCAATACTTTAAGGTCCTCTACACCAATTTTGTGAGTTGCCATGTCTGATGCATCTAAACGCATTAACGCAAGCTTAGTTTTATAAACGAATAATAAAGGAGATGATGATGACATTAAATTGACTGCTTTATCAAGTAAATCAAGTGAGCCTTGTTTACCTTGCTTTTCAAGCGATTCCGCCTGATAGATCAAAAAATAAGGAGCAAGTGAGGATTTTGAATATTGATCGTACCCAAGCTTGAACAATGTTTCCATCGAAGCCCAATCTTCCGCTTTACCTTCTTGCATAACACGTTCATATTCTTCTAAATTCTGAGCAAATAACCGATGAGCGTAGTGCTCTTGGCTATTATTATAGAAACGATACCCAAAATAAACACCGGTCAAGGTAAGTAGAATTACTGCACCAATGACAAGTTCTTTTGTATATCTAAAACCACCAACATTAACTACATGCTTATATGTCATGCTACATACTCCGTAAAACTATGGTTGAAACTTTATTTATCTGCAGGAAACCCTACCACACCTCTTTAAAAAAATAAAGCGCAGTAATTCATCAAAGTAATCTCTCTACCGTTTGTGCGGCTTACCTGGCCCTAGCTGATGCAAAGAGATATAGAAGGGAAATAATTTTTATCGCACCAACAAGCTCTTGAGTTCAGCATTGAACTTTTGAGTAAATGTTTTTTGAACCATGTCATGCAAACTCACCAAACCGTTTTCAACGGCCACCGCATCAGAATTTCCATGCGCAATCATCAATGGATGATTAACGCCAAGCAATAGTACACCGCCTACTTGTTGTGTAGCCTGAACCTTATTCTTAATAAGATTTTTGAACAATCCCTTGCTTAAAAATAATCCAGCTGTGGCAAGCCACGATTTTTTTCGTTCTTGATCGATCCACTTTACAATCGTTCGACTGGTGCCTTGCACAGTCTTGAGAAAAATATTACCCACAAAACCATCACAGACGAGCACATCAGCATGACCATCAAAAGCATCACGAGCTTCAACATTACCCACAAAATTAAGACCGGTATCAAATAAGCGTTTATATGCTTGTTTGACCGCTAATGAACCCTTATACGGCTCATGACCATTTGAAAGCAACCCAATGCGCGGTGATTGTATATTATACATCATCTTTACATACAAATGGCCCATAAAGGCAAACTGCTCTAAAAATTCTGGCTTACAATCGGTGTTAACGCCCAAATCAAGACAAAAGAATGATTCTTTAATACCGGGAAAAAAGCTGCCAATTGCTGGACGATCAACGCCATCAACGCGGCCTAAAATAAAGGTACCGGCAACCATTGCCGCACCAGAATTGCCTGCAGAAAACACTGCATCGGCATCACCCTGAGAAACAGCGCGAACAGAACGCACTAACGATGAATCTTGCTTATCAAGAACCGTGCGCGTTGGCTCTTGTCCCATTTCTATGACTTGAGATGTATGATGGATTAAAATAGAAAGATCTTGCCAAGAATTGAGCAATGCTTGTTCGGCAAGATCTTTTAGAATTTGTTCGATCTGAGTTTGATCGCCAAAAAGAGTTATGGGAACACCACGACGTGCAGCATTAAAGGCACCTTGTACAATTACCTTGGGGGCAAAATCGCCACCCATAGCATCAACAGCTATCATGGCATTCCTCATGAAAATTAGGATTACTCGTTATTTGAAGGCTCGGTAGAGGAAGCTTCTTCTCGTGGTTGACGAGCTTCTGCTGCTTTACGAACTTCTACACGTTTAAGCGTACGTTCTAACTTAGTTGTTACAACTTTAACGCCTTTATAAAAGCCGCATTCTTTGCAGGCTTGGTGAGGCAAGTTAGGTGCTTGACAATTAGCACAAGCGCCAAATGATTTAACTTCTACACCCTTATTTGCAAAACGCGAATCTCGACGAGCTCGACTGCGTTTTCGTTTTGGTACTGGCATGACAATCTCCAAACTGGATCAAAAATATTTAACTAATATACAATCTGAAATTCAATCTTTATATCTACGAATAGGATATCGAATTAATGTATAAGATTTTAGCAAAAATAGCAAAAAATTATAGACTTTTCCACATCCCCATAAAGTTTTGGTTCACCCGACCCTCTAACTGTAAATTAAACAATAAGGCATGCAATGTGGCACTATCCAAACCTGTGTCTACAGCCAAATCATCAGTAGAGCAAGGCACAGCGCATATACGAAGAATGAGACCTTGTGGACTATCATCAATCTCTTCTTGGATTATAAGCTGCTGAGGTGACTTTGCTTGTACCTGAGGTTTAGCTGCTTTCTCATCTGGAGCCACTACTATATGCCCAAACTCCTGCAGAACATCGTACGCCGACGTCACAAGCTTTGCCCCTTGGGCAATTAACGCATGACACCCGGCGCTCAGAGGGTCATTAATAGGTCCAGGGACAGCAAAAACATCTCGACCTTGATCTAAGGCAAAACGCGCGGTGATAAGCGCACCACTTTTTGCTGCCGCTTGAATAACAATAGAGCCACGACTCAACCCGGCAATAATGCGATTACGTTCAGGAAAGTTCCACGCAAACGCCTCTGTTTCCAGGGGAAATGCACTCACCACGGCACCACCATGCACCAAAACATCACTAAATAATTTCCTATTGGACGTTGGATAAGGCCTCAATAATCCAGACCCCAATACCACCACGGTTGAGCCTCCAGCATTGATAGTTGCCCGATGCGCCATGCTATCGGCACCCAAAGCTCCGCCACTGATAATCGCATAATGATACTTCACCAAGACTGGGATCAGATGCTCAATGACATGCTGACCATACTGATTAGCCTTACGAGACCCCACCAAAGCAACCGCTTTTTGAGCATCAGAGGGCAATATGCCCTGCCAATATAATACCGGCGGCAACATATGAATGTTTTTTAACGATGCGGGATATTCTGGGCACACAATTGTTGCCCATTGAATGTTATGCTGAGCTATGAGCGCAAGCTCACGTGCCAACAATTTAGTGTCCGCAAGACCAGCAAAAATTTTTGATGCCATTACGGAAGTCAACCCAAATGATGTCCGCAGTTGAGCTTCAGACATAGTATAAATATCAGAAAGCTCGATCGATTCTGGCTTGCTGGTTAACGTCATAGCCATTGTAGCGGCGCCAACACCATCTATGAGAGAAAGGTGTAATATAATGTGTGCATTATTCATAGGAAAATTCTCAATAAAAAAGCACGCGAGGATAAACATTGCTGCTTACCCTCGCGTGCTTTATACTTTTTTTGGTACTTTTAAAATTCTAAAATCTCATCATCTGATGACGGATCACCAATTGGTTCACTACCAAAATCCTCTTCATCATCAACCTGAGCAACATGCTCCTGGAATACGGCAAAATCATCTTCACCGTACGCAGCGCTCATCATCATAGCATCAGTTGATTGGCCATCGAGTCTGAGTGCTGGCTTAATACCGCCACTCACATCGCTGCCACCTTCTTCGTGAGCTTCTTCTTCAAAAGCAACGACTGAAGATAGTTTTTGGCCTTCATCTAATCTAATTAAACGAACACCCTTAGCTTGACGACCCATGGTACGAATTTCTGATGGAGCTAAACGAATAATCTTACCAGCCATGTCAATCAACAGGAGGTTTGAATTTTCGTACACCATCGCAAGACCAATTACACGGCCGTTACGAGAATCGGTTGGAATGGTTCTTACACCAACACCACCGCGGTGCGCAACTCTAAAGTCAACAACCGCAACACGCTTACCGTATCCGTTTTCTGTTGCAAAGAGAATGTCGCCACCATCGGAAATAACTTCCATGCCAACAACATAATCGCCTTTGCGTAAACGCATACCAATAACACCCGCTGCTTGACGACCCATAGAACGGACTTCGTCTTCTTTAAAGCGAATACCTTGGCCCTTTGCTGTCGCGATTACAATTGAATCTTGACCAGTGCTCACCGCACAGAAAATTAATTCGTCATCTTCTTTGAGTGTTGTTGCTCGAATACCGGTTGCACGAACTTTAGCAAATGCCATAGCGTCCGTACGTTTGATGATACCTTTTTTGGTAAGCATAACGATAAACTTGTTTTCCATGTCACGCATACATAACAACTTAACTACTTTTTCATTAGGTTGTAGTGGCAACAAGTTAATAACTGCACGTCCCTTAGCGGTACGTGAAGCTTCTGGCACTTCAAACACGTTCAACGTATAAATACGACCAAGATTAGTGAAGAACAAGAGTTCATCATGTGTTTTTGCAACGAATAAATCTTCTACAACATCGTCAGTGCCTTCCAAGGTGGTCATACCCATCTTACCTTTACCACCACGGTGTTGAACACCATAGGTAGCAAGTCCGACACGTTTAATGTAACCCTTCATGGTCAATGTCACGACAACTTCTTCGTCAGGAATCAAATCCGCTTCAGTCATAATATCGATAGCGCCTTCAATTTTCGTGCGGCGCGCATCAGCATAACCTTCTTTAATTTCTTGCAACTCTTTAACAATCTCTTGTTTTAAAATTGCTGCGTTTTCAATAATCGATTTGAGATACGCAATAGTCTTTTTCAACTCTTCCATCTCAGCATAAATTTTTTCTTGCTCCATGCCGGTCAGACGTTGCAAGCGCATTTCCAAAATTGCTTTGCCTTGTTCGGCTGTGAGCAAGAATCGCTTATTTAATTTAGTAATAGCTTCGTCAACGGTCTTACATGCTTTAATCATTACAATGACTTCGTCAATGCTTTGCAACGCAATAATAAAACCAGCTAGAATATGTTCGCGACCTTGAGCTTTATTAAGATCATACACGGTGCGCTTATAAATAACTTGCTGTCTGTGAAATAAGAATTCGTCAATCAACTGACGTAGTGAGAATACCAACGGACGGTTGTCAAGTAAGCCCAACATCAAAATAGAAACTGATGTTTGCAAGCTTGTGTGCTTATACAATTGATTCAACGTCACTTGCGGAATTTCGCCACGTTTAAGTTCAATAACTAAGCGAATACCTTTTTTGTCCGATTCGTCACGAATATTACTAATACCATCGATAATTTTTTCTTTTACCAATTCAGCGATTTTGATGGTCAATTCAGCTTTATTAACTTGATACGGCAGCTCGGTGATAACAAGCGAAGTACCTTTTTTGGTTTCTTCCATCTCGACTACACCACGCAAAATCACGTTACCGCGACCAGTTCTGTAGGCTTTAACGATCCCTGCACGGCCACAAATAACGCCACCGGTTGGAAAATCTGGCGCTGGAACTAATGCAAACAGTTCATCATCAGAAAGCTCTTCGTTTTCAAGCAATGCTAAACATGCATTGACAATTTCACCTAAATTGTGGGGAGGAATAGAAGTCGCCATACCAACCGCAATACCAGCCGTACCGTTAATTAAAAGATGCGGTAGCTTGCTTGGCAAAACAACGGGCTCAATAGTCGATTCATCAAAGTTAGGAACAAACTGAACGGTATCTTTTTCAAGATCGGCTAAAATTTCTTGAGAAATTTTTGTCATACGAACTTCGGTATAACGCATTGCTGCTGCATTGTCACCGTCAACCGAACCCCAGTTACCTTGACCATCTAATAATGGATAGCGCTTGGAGAACTCTTGCACCATGCCAACCATAGTGTTGTAAACTGCTTGGTCACCATGTGGATGGTACTTACCAAGCACTTCACCCACTACGCGTACAGATTTGTGATACGACTTATTGTAGGTAAAGCCAAGTTGATGCATGGTGTATAACACACGGCGATGCACCGGTTTTAATCCATCGCGGATATCGGGCAAAGCACGACTAACCACCACAGACATTGCGTAATCAAGAAAGGACCCTTTGAGCTCTTCCTCAATCAAAATGGGCTTCAACCGATTTTTAATAATTTTGTCTTGATTGTTAGGGGATTCCATACCGAAAAATTCCTTTTATAATCTATTTATTTACACGAGAAATAGTATGCCTGAACTATGATACAATGGATAGCAAAATAAGACAAGAACCGCCACAAAAAACTAACGACAACTATCACGCAGCACGCTCCAAATATTGCACGATTCGTCTTCTATTAAAAAACTGAGCGAGCTCAAGAGCATTTTTTCCATAATTATTTTTAATAAGAGGATTAGCCTTAGCAGCACAAAGTAATTGTACAATTTCAAAAGTTCCTGAATGCTGACACGCCGATGCAAGAGGTGTATACCCTTCCCCATCTTTTTTGTTAGGATCAACTTTTGTAACCAGTATTTTTTGCACTAAATCTTTATCTTTTTGTATAACCGCTTCCATGAGATCTGCACTTGAAAATTTGGGGAAATTATATTTCGTTTCCTCGTCTGAATCTCCAAACAATTCATCAAGATTATCTATCGAACGCGCGCGATCTAAATCTTCCATCTCACTGTTATATTCATTCAAATAAAACTCTTCAAAATTCGAATCATATTCCCGCCAAAATTTTTCTA
Organism: Candidatus Dependentiae bacterium; assembly: GCA_026389015.1. Lineage (NCBI taxonomy): Bacteria > Candidatus Babelota bacterium. The sequence continues at coordinate 83,345 of JAPLIR010000016.1, forward strand.
TTTTATCACATTGAGAAAGTTTTCTGCCACCAGACTGCATCGCGCAGCAATCAAAAATGGCAAAACCAAGCAACACTATCATTACAAAACGATTCCAACTATTCATAATGATTCCCCTAGGTCACAAAAATAAAAACTTTTACAACTCAGCACTCGTATTAGTCCAAATCAAAACCATCTCGCTCAAAGAGCTTTAATATGTTTTCGCGGGAAGAAAAATCTGCCGCTGTCTGACCCGATGAATTCATCGCACTTTTATCAGCGCCTGCATCTAAAAGCGCGGAAACAACAGACGCCATTTTGTATTTTGATACCACCATATGCACATACAAAGGCGAGTTGCCTTCATTGGTAGCCATATTAGGGTCGGCACGATGCCTCAATAAACACTGAGCAGCTTCATCTTGTTGCGATAAAATCGCCAGGAGCAACGGTGTGTGACCATCATTATTGCGCGTATCCACCCGAGCTCCAGCATTAACCAAAACATCTATCAACTCAGGATCTCCCATTTTAGCAGCAACCATAACAGGTGAAAAACCATACTTATCTTGTGCATTGGGATCAGCTTTGCACTCAAGCAAAATTTTTACCTTCGGTACATCCCCCTTAAAAACCGCGCAGACAAGAGGTGTATACTCTCCTTGCATTAATTCATCAATACCCGCTTGATTCACTTGCACTATGCTTTTAAATTCCTTGGGATCCGAATAAAAAAGAGCCCTCTCGATTTTTTGTAACGCACGAGATTTTAAATCAGAATCAGCATGAAAATCGATAGGAGCAACATCCATTGCAACGACTGAATACACACTCAATAACATTATAAAAACAAACTGCAATTTCATACTAAAATATCTCCCGCTAGCATTATAATCTCAAACTTTTCATATCAAGTAGTATCAATAATTTCGTACATTTTACAAGTGATTGGAATTCTCTTAGACTTGATATTCAATAACAGCCCTTTATAACTATTAATAGCAAGAAATTATGGATATAAAAAAAATAAATTTAAGCACCTTCACCCCCGACAAAGTTCGCAATTTTTCCATTATTGCCCACATCGACCACGGCAAATCAACCCTTGCCGATCGACTTTTGGAAGTAACAGGAACCTTATCCAATCGTAATAAAAACGAACAATTTTTAGACAAACTACAAGTGGAAAAAGAACGCGGCATTACCGTTAAAGCGCAAACTGCCACTATGTTTTATGACTATCAAGGGCAAACCTATCTCTTAAACTTGATTGATACTCCGGGCCACGTTGACTTTAGTTACGAAGTATCTCGCTCGCTCTACGCATGCCAAGGAGCACTTCTCTTAGTTGATGCATCCCAAGGTGTCGAAGCCCAAACCATGGCAAACTTCTTCCTTGCTTTTGACCAAGATCTAACCATTGTGCCTATCATTAATAAAGTTGATATGGCTGCCGCAGACCCTGACCGCGTCGCACTACAAATACAAAGCTTATTTGATTTTGACCCCAAAGAATGCATTCGTGCGTCGGGAAAATCGGGCATTGGTATTAATGATATTCTCGATGCCATTGTCACCCGCATGCCATCCCCAAAATGTAATCCAACCAAAACACTCAAAGCATTATTATTCGACTCATGGTTTGATGAATATCGCGGTGTTATTTGCTTGATAGCAATTCAAGATGGCCATATTAAAAAAGGCGATGTTATTAACCTTGCACAAGCTGATTCCACCTACGAAGTGTTGGAAATTGGCCTTATGTACCCTGAGCTCACACCCATGGACGGGCTCTATTCCGGACAAGTGGGTTATTTGATCACCGGCATGAAAACGGTAAAAGAAGCGCGCGTGGGCGACACTATATTCTTGCACAAAAAACCTGTGGAACCTTTTCCAGGATTTAAACCAGCTAAGCCCATGGTGTTTGCCGGAATCTATCCTGTAGACAGCGAAGAATTTGAACCGCTCCGCGATGCTATTGAAAAATTACTATTAACCGATGCCAGCGTTACCGTAGAAAAGAAAACCTCTATGGCGCTCGGACTTGGATTCCGTTGCGGATTTTTAGGCCTATTGCACATGGATGTGTTCAAACAACGCTTGGAACAAGAATACGGCCTATCGGTAATCGCTACTGCACCAAGCGTGCTGTATAAAGTTAAAATGAAATACACGGGCGAGATGGTTAACCTTGAAAGTCCTTCTGATTTTCCTGAACCACAAGCAATTGACGAAGTATACGAGCCAATAATTAATGCCACAATTATTGTGCCAAGCCAATATTTAGGCAACATTATTAATCTATGTGAAGAAAAACGTGGCATTCAAAAAGATATGACCTACATGGATGAACTACGCGTTATATTAAAATACAAGCTCCCACTCAACGAAGTTGCCACTGATTTTTATGACCAACTCAAATCGGTCAGTTCCGGTTATGCAAGCTTTGATTACGAAGAAGCTGGCTACGAAGCTGCCAACTTGGTCAAAATGGACATTCTCTTGAATGGCAAATCAGTTGACGCTCTATCGATCGTTATCCACGAAGATAAAGCATATTACGTTGGCCGCGACCTTGTGGACAAGTTACGTGAAGTTATCCCAAGACAACTGTTTCAAGTTATTATTCAAGCGGCAATCGGCGCAAAAATCCTTGCTCGAGAAACTGTTGCCCCACTGCGCAAAGACGTAACCGCAAAATGTTACGGTGGCGATATTAGTCGTAAACGTAAATTGCTTGAGAAGCAAAAAGAAGGTAAAAAGCGCATGAAGCAAGTGGGCAACGTTGAAGTTCCACAAGAAGCCTTCTTGACGATTTTAAAAAGATAGCGCTACTCACTGGGAGGCAAAGTATCGTATTTGCAATCTCTTTTTTAATAGAGCGTTTCGATACATGCTTCCCTTATTATTTTGTTCTAGCTTCTAATATGTTTGCATTCTTTTTTCGGCCTCCGGCCTGGGGAAGGCGGTTTTCTTGCAAAAACCCCTTCCAACCCCATGCACCAAAGGTCACCTTTGGAATCCCCAACTCGGCATAACCGCGCACCTCCGCCCTGATAACAGGGCTATATTTCCAGCCTTCGCACAAGGCTTCCTCCTTCGCTAGTCCATGCCTAGTGATCTTGATGATCACTATTGTCGGCTTGGCTAGCTACGGTGGACAAGACGGTGGACGCAGCAGGGAAGTCGGCGGGAGAATATTTTCTTTTAAATTCAAAGTTTTTAATGCGTAAGCCCTGCAACCCCATCGTGCAATCCGTATACACCAGCCAGGGATAAATTCCATATACCCCAGACAAAACCTTCTCATAATCACATTTCTGCGACAAAATGAGGCCATTTTTCAGGTTAAACCTACACATTTTTGCCAAAACCATTGCATTTTTACCCCCCCCCCCCCTGATATTATTTCAAATAGAGAATATTTCTCTATGATTACTTGCATAGTGAAGGTATTATTTTTTTATTAACCAAATACAAAAAGGAGTGATGAATATGAAGAAACAATTATTAATTTTATTCTTGACAGGTGGGATATTGTGCCCACTAAATACTGAGAGTTATGGCTTCCCACTTCCAGGAACCTATAATGACGCCTTATCAATTGTTCCTGTGTGTGTTTACAATCCTCAAGAACTATCTATTGCTATAAATGGTGGGCCGGACAAGTGGGGATACCGTGAACCAGCGTGGTTTTCGGACTCTGTAAGAAATCTTCCTGTGTGGTGGCAGCAAGCACTATATGGAGTAGCCATTATCAGAGGATTTTCATGGGCAGCTGATTATATTAAAGCTCTTAGCGGATTAACAGACATCCAATGCTATCAAGGAATTATGATAGCAGCAGGAAGCTATAATGATATATGCCCTTACATTTAATATTAGTGAAGATATATAACTTTTATAAATATTATTTTACCTAAAAAAGGAGTTTTACAATGAAATTAACAGTATATACATGGTTTGCATTATTAATAGCTGGGAATACTACCATAATACAAACTCAAGCAGCACCACAACCAACAGCTACTACTAGTAATGCAGAAAAGATCAGTCAAGAGCTAAAAGAACTGAGAAAATCTATTAGTCAAAACGAAATTAAAGTGAGCCCTGAAGATCAGGCTGAACTAAAAAAATCATCTACAGAAGGTTTAGCTCTTCTGGAAAGTTGCAATAAGCTTTCTGGCGATGCAAAAAAAACATGTGAAAATAAAGCCAAAGCTCATGCTGAAAAAATAGTAGGAATGCATAAGAAAGCATACGAAAAGGCAAAGACAAGGATGACTGCAAAGTAAAAATAGTATTAAAGTACATTAAATGATTTCAAAAATCGGGTAGGTGGGCGTGATTACTCACGCCCACCTACCACACCACCGTACGTACTCACCGTATACGGCGGTTTCTTCTAACATTTTTTTTCTCATAAAGATGAATATGTCTCTTCAAATCACTTTTTGCAGCATCTTGAAGCATTCACCCCATCCTTATAACTAACAATCCCCCTACAGTCCCCACGAACAACACAACAAAACTTAATCCCATAACGCCATCCATAACCCCATGCTCACGATAGATTTTTATCGCCATAGGCAACGTAATGCCGGCAGCACCACCCAACACACTTCCCGCACCAACCTCAGTCAAACTCAATCCAAATGCAATGTAAAAAGCCTGCCACAAAGCCCCGCGTAAAAAGGGAAGCTCAAGCGTTTGCCATCTTTGCAATCGAGTAGCCCCAAAAGAGCGCGCAGTTAATTCCCACTCAGATTGCCACCCAACCATATGCGCTTTGACAATGCGATAGGTAAACGGATAATTAAGTACCATATGGCACAGCACAGCAACCATAGCCATGGAAAGGACAGGCGCTCGCGCTATCCACACAAAAAAAATACCACACCCAACACTGCCAACCAGACATGGCAACATGGTGCATAGCGCAACTAACTTTTTAGAGGTACTATGCTGTACGCGCTGCATAATTTCACACAACACAAGGCCAACTATGACAGCCCCACCGCTACTGACCAATGCCAAGAACAAGCTATTAAAAATTACGCGATATACCGGGACACCCAAAATGAGGTCAACATCACCAACGAATATCTGGCGTAAAAAATTTGCGACAGCACCATTGGCCATAGCAACAAGCAGTGCGCACAGGGGGCCAATGGTCAAAACGACTGCCGTTAGACACAACAACAACCAACCATAGCCATGCTTGCGTGGCTTATACTGCACTGACGCATAAGCCATACTGTCATGCGAAAGCCAAGCAGATTTGGCACCATGTGTCTCAACCATGCTGATAGGTAACACAACCAACAATCGTATAACAAAAAAGAAACCAGCCCCATACCAATCATCTGTGTGATATAAGTTAGCAATGGTTACATCGGGCGTCATGTGATGCATTGCCACGCCCAACACCATCGGCAGAGCAACGCTCGAAAAACAGAGCACAAAAATAATGCTGGCGGCAGCAATAATCGTCGGTCGTAAAAACGGCAGATAGATGTCGCTATAACATTGCCAAGGCGAGGCACCATGTTGTTGTGCAACCAAATCCCATCGATGGTCAAACTTCGCATAGGTTCCCTGTAACAAATAAAAACAAAACGGAATATTCAACATACCATGACCAAGAATAATGCCAAAAAATCCTTGTAGACCATAAAATTTGCTGATGGCCAACCCTACTAATTTAGTCGGCATAATGCACAACAATGGCACTAACGATAACCAAAAATGTTTACCAAAAAAATTAAAGCGATAGAAAAAATGAGCAAGCGGCACAGCAATGCCAAGCGAAAGAATCGTAGAGCACAATGCCTGCATCACTGAGCAAGAAAAAATGATAAGCCATGCATAATCCATATCAAACCCTTTAATGACCATTGCTCAACCCCCACACCTTGTGCTACTGTAGTATAATACTATAGAACTTTTCATTACAGGAGACGAGTCCATGCCAGGGTTGTTAAAAGATCCCAAATCTACAAGCCATACATTCACCGGCAATATTTAT
>JAPLIR010000017.1 GCA_026389015.1 Candidatus Dependentiae bacterium
GTGATGGTCGTTTCGCGCACATGATCTTTATCAAAATCTTTTCGTTGCTCTAATTTTACGATGCGACGGTCTTTATAGCCGGTCATTTTTTCACTGACCGGCCAACTAATATCGATTATGTTCATTACTTAACCTTCTTCACGTCGTGACCACCAAAACCTTTACGCAGCATGGCAATAACTTTGGTTGCATAATTGCCACCCGATTCACGTGACCAGCGGCGAATTTCAAGCGACTCTTCGATTAATGGCACGGGCACATTAGTTTTGTGAGCATCTTCCACAGTCCATTTGCCCGTGCCGCCTTCAGCGATTTCGCCTGACACATGTGTAAGTTCTTGATCTTCTTTAAACACATCGTGTGCAAGATCAAGCAGCCATGAACGAATAACCGAACCATGCATCCACACATTGGAAATTTTTTCTAAATCTAAATGCGCATCTTTAAAGCTGCCATCTTTAATTAAATGGAATCCTTCGGCATAGCCTTGCAACAATGCATATTCGATGCCGTTATGCACCATTTTAACATAGTGACCCGCTCCCGATGGACCAACTAATGCACAGCCGTTGGGCGCTGCAATAGCACTCAACAAAGGATTAATGGAATCATACGCAGTTTTATCGCCACCAATCATGAGGCAATACCCTTGCGTGCGACCAAGCAATCCGCCTGATGTGCCACAATCTAAATATGAAATAGCATGCGTTGCCAACATCTGTGCGCGACGCATAGAATCGAGATAATTACTATTGCCACCATCAATCAAGATGCTATTTGCTTGCATATGCGGTAACAATTCTTGAATCACTTTGTCAACAATCGGACCTTGCGGAACCATAAGCCACACAACAGGACTCAACGTTGCAACTTCAGCCAGCGAAGCAACAACCTGAACACCCAAAGCGCTCGCTGCATCTTTATTAGTTTGATCTAAATCGAAACCAATAACTTCGTGTCCTGCTTTGAGCACACGCTCTGCAACGCCTGCGCCCATTCTTCCTAAACCAATAATTCCTAATTTCATATTATCGCCACCTCATGCCATGTTTTTTTGCAAATAATTCCGCTGCTTCAGGACCAGAGCTCCCCGGTGTGTAGCTGGATAGCGGCACCTCTTTTTGTTTGGCAGTATCAATAACGCGCCATGCTGCTTCTATTTCATCACAACGTACAGAAACCGATTGTTCCCCACGCATTATTTCTTCAATCAAGGTCTCATACCCAGAAAATTTTTCTGCGCCAAAAATACAGCTGTGACAATATTGCATGCTCATCGGCATTAATTCTTGTGATGTTCCTGGTTTTTTAGCATTGAGCGTAAGAATAAACGATTCATCGGGCGCAAGTCGAATCGTCAAATAATTTGATTCGCTTGGGCAATATTTGGTTAACAAACAATCAACTTGCTTAAATTTAATGTGAATAACCGTCTCTTTTTTATCTAAAAACTTACCCGTCTTGAGATAGAACGGAACACCAGCCCACCGAGGGTTGTCGATCATCAAAAATAACGCTGCAAATGTTTCGGTGGTAGAATCTTTTGGTACCCACTCTTCTTGTGTGTACCCTTCGTATTGCCCAGCAATGGCATCAACAACACGAACCTTTTGTAATGCTTTGACGCGCTCGTTACGGATAAAGTCGCCCGTCAACTTTTCTGGTGCTTCCATTGCTATAATCGCCAACAGTTCAAGCATGTGATTTTGTACCACATCACGCAATGCGCCGTAGGCATCGTAATAGCCACCACGTTTGCCGACGCCAACTGTTTCGCTCAATATAATTTGCACACTGTCGATATAACGATTATTCCACAACGGCTCAAAAACACAGTTGGTAAACCGTATTAACGCAATATTGCTTACTAGTTCTTTGGTTAAATAATGGTCGATGCGATAGGCTTGATGCTCGTATAATGATGCAGCAATGCATTCGTTAATCTCATGTGCCGATTGCGCATCACGACCAAAAGGTTTTTCGTACACAATGCGATGCCACATCGGCTCATTCGTTGCAAGTTTTTTCACGACACCAGAAGCGGCCAATTGTAGTGTCACCTCACAAAAAAATGATGCTGAAACCGCTAAATAAACCAGACGATTGCCCGTCATGCCATGTTTTTTTTCTAAACCTTCTACCACTTTGTCAAGCAGCACAAAGTCAGCCGGAACGGTGACATTCAAGGATTGATAATAACTGTTATCAACTATTTTTTGCCAAATAACAGGGTCAATATCACCCTCGATAAATTCTTTGGCTGAGTCTAATATCTGTCCGATAGTCGTCGCTTCAAGCGCCGCTCCAACAATAATAAATTTTTCTAACTTCTTATGCGTAATCAGGCGATAGATAGCAGGCAACAACTTACGCCGCGTTAAATCTCCTGTCGCGCCTATAATAATAAAGGTACATTCACTCATGGCTTAACCTTTTACGAGTTTCTTGTTTATATAATTCGACATTTGGTTGGTCAAAAGGATTGACGTCAAGGATATATCCAAGATACATGATTTCTAACATTTTACACTGTAAAAATTGCCCTAAAAAAAACGGCGACAATGCCGTCAGTTTAAACGAAACATAGGGTAACGATCCTTTTGTATACGCAATCTGCACACCATCAATAATAGCATCCATAATAGTCGAAAGCGATCGACCTTGAATGTCTTCCACCAATTGATTGTACCCTTGCATATACGGCACCGATAATGATGCAGAACTGCACACGGTCACAAAGGTTGTAACCTTATCTTTTGGCCCACCCAAATAGAGTTGTCCTACCGAATGCAAATCGGTAGAACCAACAGACACCGTCGGCGTCATACCGACACATACACGTTCGCTGTTGCGATTGAATTCTTTGCCAATACTTTCGCCCATTAATTGACGATACCATTTGCCAACAGATTCCAATTGATTAGCAAATAAAAATGTGTCGTGAATATGCAAGCCTTTTTTGTAGTGCGTCGCCAATATCGCAGCACTCAAAGCTGCAGGATTATTGGTGATATCAGTGTCGGTAAATTCCGGCATCATCGACCGTGCTCCCTCAAGCAGCTCTTTAATATCAACACCAAGCATACCTAATGGGAAAAGCCCTACCGCAGAAAATACTGAATAACGGCCGCCGACTTTTTTAGGGATCTCAAGGCAGACAAATTTTTCCTGCTGAGCAACATGCCACAATGCAGAATCTTTGTCGGTCGTTGCTACCACGTAACGAAAATAATCTTCAGGTCTGTGATTTTTGAGAATAGGCAATAAAACCTGAAAGTTAGCTATAGTCTCGGTGGTAGCGCCTGATTTGCTCACCACATTCAAGAGCACTTGACCACCACGTTGCAATTCCTGCTCAAGCAACCCGCACAAAGCGCCAATATAATCAGCATCCACTGAATCTGCCCAATACACTTTGAGTGCGGGATGCTGCTCATTATAGAACTTCCCCTGAATCGCTTCGTGTACCGCCATGGTTCCCAAGTTGGAACCACCAATCCCAATAACCACCAACATCATTGGTTTCAACGCCTTTTTTTCTTGGATTACCGCTTGGACAGTATTAAGCAAATGCGTATCGGTTGAAAGGTTAATGGATGCATAATCAGAGTCATAACCAGTGGTCAATGCCTGCCGCGCCACTTTTATTTCCGGCTCTAATTGTTTGCCTATCGTTTTCAGCTCATCCTGCGACATTAAACAACTATCTTTGTAGTGAAATTCAATTACTTTCATGGAGGGCCTCATAGTACAAGGTTCTATCTTTTTTTACTTGCCTACTATAACAAAGAATTACATAAGGAATAAAAAAACATTTTTTGTTGATTAAAACAGTAAATAAATAGTATAGAAGAGTATGGGGTAAAATAAAAAGTCTTCATCAAAAAATAACTATGTATAAGTCGTAACCATTGTTAATCTCTTACTCAAAGGATGAGTCACATGAAACAAAGAATCTTCAAACTATTTTTTATGATTTCCCTACTGGTATCATTGCCAGCTCTTGCAATGATGTCACAAGAAGAGTCAGCACTCTATGCTCTTAATAAAGAGTTGAACAACTCGCTCGTTTACATCAACAGCCGCACACAAGCAAGTATTCTTGAATTAGAAAATCTATTACCGCATCACCAGTGGTCAACAGAATTTAAAGACTTATGCCAAGACATCAAAGACGAAGGCAACGTGGCACAAGATAAACATGTTGCATACGTAATCAATGAATGTCTTGAAGCATGCAAGAATCTTTCATGCGATCAAGAGCAGATCTTACAAACTACAAACAAAGATTAGAAGATGGCACAGCATATATCAGCAACGAAAAACATGACACTGATGATCAAGCAACAAGAAGAAAAAAAACTAAAAAAATCTGCAAGCTATGTGTTAAATGCTTAAACGTAAACGGTCGCCTTTTTGTTAACGGCCTTGAGTTTAGCAATTTAACCGCTCTTGCCGCAGCATTAAGTGACGTTGGCTTAGTCGGCTCAACCGGCGCAACAGGACCATGCTGCACTGGCGCTACAGGCCCCGTAGGACCTTCAGGCGGCGTTACTGGCGCAACTGGAGAAACGGGTGCAACCGGCCCAGCTGGCGCAACTGGAGCAGCTGGCGCTACCGGCCAAGCAGGCGCAACAGGAGCAGCCGGCACAGGATTCTTGACAACATTTGGTAATTTCTTTGCTCTTATGCCTGGAGATAACTCTGCTACTGTCGCAGCAGGCTCTGCAGTTCAATTTCCTCAAGATGGCCCAATAAGCGGCGTCACTCGCACAAGTGCTTCTCAATTTAATTTGCCAAATATTGGTACCTATGAAGTTACTTGGCAAGTAAGCGTTACTGAAGCAGGACAACTCGTTTTAGGACTTGATTCTGGTGCAGGCGTTTTAGAATTAGCACAAACTGTTGTTGGTCGCGCAACCGGCACCAGCCAAATAGTAGGCAGCACATTGATCACTACTACGGTTATAAATTCTGTACTCAGCGTTCTCAATCCAGCTGGCAGTTCAACAGCGCTTACCATTACCCCACTAGCTGGTGGAATAGATCCTGTTTCTGCAACACTGACTATTAAACAAATCGCTTAATAATTTATCTCGAACAAATCGTTATTAAATCATGGCGTCAGGAATCCCTGGCGCCATGAGCGCTTTTAAATCTTTAGCCATGATGCCTAATGCACATTCAACTTCCTTTAATAAGCCCTGATGTTAAAAACCGTTGACGCGCAAAACAAAAAATTCTACTGTGCTTAGGTTAGTAATGTTGAATGATAAAAAAGGAAAATAATGCACACATCAATCATCAATCAAGACTGGGCGATATTAATTATCCGTTTAATTTTAGGAAGCGTATTTATTCTTCATGGCGGCCAAAAAATGTTTGGCTGGCTTGGCGGATCGGGCCTGCAAGGCTGGTTAGGCTACATGGCTTCATTACAAATTCCCACGCTCATTGCGTACCTTCCTCCCTTCATTGAATTTTTTGGTGGCTTGTGCATATTACTTGGCATTGCAGCAGAAGTTGGTGCTTTTGGATTATTAGCGGTTATGCTTGTTGGCATTTACTTAGTGCATTGGGACAAAGGATATTTTTCTCAGAATGGCGGTTATGAATACGCATTAAATCTAGCCTTGCTCTGCTTGGCAATCATTCTTGCCGGCTCAGGACCATTATCCCTATGGAACTTGAGGTAAAAACCAAACAAGACCCGCTCATTGCTCATTTCAGATTGAAATAATCAAACTGTATTATTTCAAAATATTGTATTTATTTATTAGGCAAACTATAGAATTTATATTATTCTTATGGTGTCTATTAACAACAATCTTATCTTTAAAAATGGGGCCTTTTTTATGATGTCTTTTTTAAAAAAATTATTACTCACCACCACTGCATTTACGCTTATTTTCACTCAAGTCACTCGAGTTTATGCACACGATATTCCAGGAACAATTTCACAAAATATTCATAACACAATGTTGACGACCCGCGTAATACCAACCAAAGAATATGAAAGACGTTTTGGAACAAGATTAGACAGCTCGTTCCTTCGTGGCATTTACATTGTGGAACTCTCTATAAAGAATAATAGTTCCCAATCTTTGGTGTTCTCCGTCAACGACACACTTATTCACAAAGCAACACCACTTTTTACAAAAAAAGCACTCCAAAACCACTTAACATCAAGCCTAGGCATTGGTGTTATGACCATACTGTGTTTCCCTATAGGCTTTTTTATGGCATACCAAAATATAGCAATGGAAACATTAGCTCCACTCATTCACTTATTTGGTCCTGGGCAAGAAGACATTACTATTAAACCATATGACGAATTCAAAACTATGTTGTTTATTGAAGCAGAACAAGAAGAAAAAAAAGGCGCTACTGAAGAAGAAACCGAAAAAGCAGATCCACTTTATTTTGATATGACGATACAACTAAAAGATGCATCAAAATTTGATCTGCCGCTTTATAAAAGATATGCACGAACCTTTGACATACGAATTCCGAACACAAAATAATCAACCACACATGCCTTCAAGCCGCATGTATTCAGCTGCGGCCCTCTTCGCTCTAGGATAAAACTTCGAAGTATAATTAAGCTACGCCGGGCTTGCTTTTCTTGCATGTACAGTAGAACTAATACCGTAAGCATAACTTAACCACATAATCCTTCTAATCTCATATACTCCGCGGCGCCGTATAAACTCACGTTATAGTCGGTAATAACATAAATAGGGATATTTTTTAAAAGATCTTTTTGTTTACCACAATTAATAAACTCATTCAAAAAACTTTCTTGCTGAAACAATTGCAAATTTTTTGCAGCTATGCCACCAGCAATGTAAATGCCGCCACGAGATAATGAATCAAGCGCAAAGTTCTTTGCACAACGAGCATAAAAGTGAGCGTAAAAATCAAAGGTATGCCAGGCATGTTCGTCAATAGTGCGTGAGTTAAAGATTTCATCCGGATGCAAACCGCCTTTTGCCAAAAAATCATTTGGCTTTACCGCGCCATTGTATTGGCAGAAAAACTTATACATATTCTTAATACCAGTGCCCGACAGCACATCTTCCCACGAAATATTACAATCGCAGTTGTTAGTTTTTTTCAAAAAATTAACTAACGCAAACTCAATTTCTGACTGCGCAGCAAAATCGGCATGACCACCTTCAGAAGCCACCGGAACATACATCTTCCGGTCCTTCTCCCAAAACATGATGCATTTGCCAAGGCCGGTACCAGCACCCAAAATTGCTTTATTAGTTTTACCATGAGCAACCGCATGATTAACCGACACTAAATCCTTTGCATTAATACAAGACAAACCATAACCAATGACTTCAAAATCATTGGTTAAAAATACACACGAGAGCCCTGTTTGTTTTACAATCTCTTGAGTGTCGATAATAAAATCTAAATTGGTTGGTTTGCTATAATCACGATCAGCAGAAACAACACCCGCAGCAGCAAAACAGGCATGGTGAACCGTAATGCTGTACCTATCTTTTATATGCAGTAGCACTTGATTGACCAGATCACTAAAGCTTACAATTTCCTGGCTTTTGGCATGCAGGGACAAAAGAAGGCTTAAGCCATCATCAGGATGTTGGAAAATACCAAAGTTACTATTAGTACCCCCAATATCGCCTACCAAAATAGCCCGAACATTGCGCGGAACCTCTTGTACATAAATAACTTCGCGTAATGTAAGCATTCATTTTCTCCTGTTACGATACTCATACTGTATACATATCGTGTGTCCACGTCTTGATTGACAACACGCATTTTCATTATAGTCTGTAGGATATATAAAAACCTTTTTTACACGCAACAATTAATTAAGGAGAAAGAGTCATGAAGAAACTACATGCATTAGCATTAGCTACCACTATCTTACCAATCATACTGATTACACAAGCTGGATTCACCTGCTCGTCAAACAAACCAGCTGAAGAACAAACACCACAACAAAAATCAGTCGAGAGCCAATCTCCTCAAAAATCATCGTCTGAAACCACAAGCAAAACCGGTGGATCGGTATATTCATTAACGCCAGGAGATGATTTTGACCAATTAATAAAACAAGGCAACGTTGTCGTAGATTTTTATGGCACCTGGTGCCCACCTTGCCAACGACTAGCCCCTATTTTAAATCAACTTGCACAAGAATACTCGCATATAACCTTCATCAAAGTTGATACTGATAAATTTGAAGACTTAAGTAGCAAATACAACATTAGAAGCCTCCCAACACTCATATTCTTTAAAGATGGCAAAAAAATACAGCAAGGTGGCAGTCAAACAGACAAAAATGCATACAAAAAAACACTCGATGCATTCTATCCACAACAATAAAATCGACAGGCAGTACATTTTTTAAGGAAGAAAATGAAAAACATAATCATATGCATGGCTTTAGTAAGCCTTGTTAGTTCTATATCAATAAAGTCTATGGCAGAAACAGCCCCCCTAGAAACCACACGAGGAGCACAAGGAGTTCGATCTGTAACATCTAAAAGCCAGCTAGACCAATTAATCAAAGAAGGCTATATTGCCGTTGATTTTTATGCAGATTGGTGCAAACCATGCCAACGCCTTGCTCCTATTATTGCTCAACTTGCACAAGAATATTCCAATGTACAATTTGCTAAAGTAAATGTGAGTACACTCAAAGAAATCAGCGATGCTTATAATATTCAAAGCATTCCCGTAGTTATATTCTTTAAGAATGGCAAACAAGCAGCTAAACTTGGTGGCCTACGAGATAAAAACGAATACAAACGAACACTCGATGCATTATATCCAAAACAATAAGATTGATGAGTAGTACATTTTAAGGAAGAGAATGAAAAAAATAATCGCCTGCATGGCTTTAGTAAGCTTTGCGGGTAGCACTTCAACAAAATCTATGACACCAGGACTCAGTAAGACGTCAACAAAATCCATGACGCCAGAACCAGGAGGAAGTCCTACTCAGTCACCAAAAACACCACAAATGCGTAGATGTGCCGTAGCGATTATTATGCAACGACGCCCCAGCATTACACAAAACACACAACCTTCGTCACCAAAGCTCAATAACAAAAAAACTGCTGCAAAACAAATTGGCCGCTCGCAATCAACACCTTTAAAAGGTTGCTATCTCCTGGCAGGACGCAGCAGTTTTCATACACCGTATAATTCATTACAAAGTCCAGAGATTATCGAAGAACAAAAAAATTAATTAACTTTTTTGTTACGCTATATATCGAAAAAAAGCCGCATAGTTTTTTGCTATGCGGCTTTTTTTATAACCAAAATATTTATCTAAAGTAGGCGTCTACCATTCTACCCTTCGATACAGTTTGTATCACACACGTGATACAAACCACTCAGGGCGATCGGGCAGTATTTGCTCTGTTCCCTTAGTAGGCGTCTACCATTCTAATGAGCCGGCTGTTTGATATTCAATAACCCGTGTCTCAAAGAAATTCTTTTCCTTGTTCAAATCAGTTGCCTGACCCATCCAAGGTAATGGATTCTTCTTGCCATAGACTTTTGGCAAATCAATACGCTCTAAACGACGGTCAGCAATATATTCAACATAGGTGCAGAATTGGTCAGGGTTGATGCCAAGCACGCCTTGTGGACATGCATCAAAAGCATAGGTCTTTTCAAGAATCACTGATTGCTTAATAAGTTCAACAATCTCAGCTTGAAAGCTCTCAGTCCATGCTTCAGGGTTTTCAACCTTGATAGTATTAATCAAATCGCAACCAAATGCTAAATGAATGCTTTCATCGCGCATAATGTAATCAAATTGCTCGCCAATACCAACCATCTTGCCTTGACGCTTTAATGCAAGCATCATGGCAAAACCAGCATAGAAGAAAATGCCTTCCATAATTACATAAAACCCAATAAGGTCATGTAAAAACTTCTGAACATTTTCAATGGTATCAGTTTGGAAGTTCGGATCAAGAATAGATGATGTCAACTTAACAACAAAGTCATCTTTTGCTTTAATCGATGGCACTGTTTCATACATGGTGTAAATGTCATCAGGATTTAATCCTAATGTATCACAACAATAAATAAAGGTGTCAGTATGCACTGCTTCTTCATATGCCTGACGCAATAAATATTGACGGCATTCAGGATTAGTCACGTGCTTATACACCGTGAGAACCAAATTGTTTGCTGTTAATGATTCTGCGGTGGAAAAAAAACCTAGATTCCACAAAATCATACGCCGCTCTGTATCGCTCAAGAATGTTGTTGACTTCCATTGCTCAACATCTTTTTGCATCGAAATTTCTTCTGGAGTCCAGTTATTTGCTACGCCATCTACATAATGTTGGCGCGCCCACAAATAACGCATAGGCAAAATCTTGTTAGGATTAATCGTGGAATTATTTAGAATTCCTTGTACTTGTGACGACATAATCATCCTTCTCTACGTTAAATATTATTGACACACATCACATTCTGGGTCAGCTGAAATAGAACATGCCTTAGGCATTACATCTACAATAGCATCTTCAGTGATTATTTGTTTTTCTGGTGCAGCTACCGCTTGCTCGCCTTCCATCGCTTTATATTCACGCTTTTGGGTATAGCCAAACTTCTTAGCATCCAACGTAGATTTTTCAACCTGAGTTGCCGCAAGAGAGCGTAAGTAATAGAATGTCTTTAACCCGGCTTTCCAACCTGCAATGTACGTATCGCTCAATAATTTGCCCGACACGCCATTGATAAAGACGTTGTGTGATTGACTTTGATCAATCCACTTTCCACGAGCTGCAGTCAATTGAACCAACCAAATAGGATCGATTTCAAATACTTCTTTGTACTTATCTTTAATATTTTGTGGAATAGCTTCAATCTGTTGAACATTGCCATCGAAATATTTCAATTGATCGAGCATATCCTGGCTCCACAAGCCTATCTTTTTCAAATCATTGACAAGATAGCTGTTTACTACGGTAAACTCACCACTCATGTTTGCTTTTACATAGATATTTTTGTAAATCGGTTCAATACAAGGGTAACAACCTGCAATGTTAGAAATGGTTGCTGTTGGTGCCAATGCCATGGTGTTTGAGTTGCGCATGCCGTGAGCTTTGACATGTTCGCGTACCGGAGTCCAATCAAGACGTTCTGTGCGTGAAACGTTAATAGACTCACCGCGCTCTTCTTCTAGCAATGCTAAGGTATCAACAGGAAATAGATTACGATCCCACTTAGAACCTTTAAACGATTTATAAGCACCACGATCTTTTGCAAGCTCAGATGATGCAAGAATTGCATGGTAGGAAATCAATTCCATAACATTGTCAGCAAATTCTAGTGCGCGTGGATCATTGAACGGAATATCAAGATTATATAAAGCATCTTGAAAGCCCATGACGCCCAACCCTATAGGCCTGTGACGCATGTTTGCATTTTGTGCTTCGATGGTTGGATAGAAGTTAATATCAATAACGTTATCAAGCATACGTATTGCAAGCTTAACAGAATTGCCCAACATCACTTCATCAAGTTTACCATTAATAATATGGCGTCCTAAATTCACTGAGCCCAAGTTACATACCGCAGTTTCATCAGCTGAAGTATTCAAGGTAATTTCTGTACACAAGTTTGAACTGTGCACAACGCCAGCGTGATCTTGCGGTGAACGAACGTTGCATGCATCTTTGAAAGTAATCCACGGATGGCCTGTTTCAAAAAGACGACTTAACATCTTACGCCACAGCTGCTTGGCTTCTATAACTTTAAATTTGTTAATTTCGCCGCGCTGAGCCATTAATTCATAGTGCTCATAACGCTGCTCAAATTGCTTGCCATAAATATGGTGTAAATCAGGCACTTCGTCTGGCGAGAACAATGTCCATGGACCGTCTGCCAACATACGCTTCATGAAAAGATCAGGAACCCAATTTGCCGTATTGATGTCATGCGTTCTGCGACGCTCATCACCGGTATTTCTACGCAAATCAAGAAAATCTTCAACATCTAAATGCCATGTTTCAAGATATACACAGGTTGCGCCACGACGTGAGCCACTACGATTAATGGCAGCAGTAACATCGTTAGCAATTTTCAAGAAAGGAACAACGCCCTGACTTTCAGTCTTGATGCTTCCAATATTTGAACCGGTTGCGCGTAAGTTTGTCCAGTCATTTGCAACACCACCAGACCATTTTGACAATTGTGCATTGTCGCCCAAACATTTAAAAATGTGCTTGAGATCATCATTAATCGTGGTCAAGAAACATGAACTCAATTGCGGACGAGTCATACCGCTGTGCAATAATGTTGGTGTACTTGGCACATATGCAAAAGTAGACATAAGATTATAAAACTCAACCACACGCTCATTTGCTTGATCTTCCATTAATGCAAGACCCATCGCAACACGCATCCAAAATGTTTGTGGCAACTCAAGGCGACGACCATTGTGCTTGGTGAAATAACGTTCGTTAAGTGTTTTTAAACCCATGTATTCAAAGTTTGAATCGCGATCCAAACACATATGATTTGCTAAAAAGTCCAAATCATATTGTCCCATTCTTGGATCAATAATACCGTAGGTAATACCTTTTTTAATACTCTCTATGAATGATTGGCGATAGTACACTGCAGCATCAGGGTGAGTGATGGAGCTTTGGGTAACTTCGTTAAACAATTTCTTTAGTAATAATTTTGCTGCCACGTTGCTGTAAGCAGGATCTTTCTCTATAAATGAGCAGGTCGAGAGAACAAGCGCATCTTCAAGCTCATGTGAAGGGATTCCATCAAAAATATTTTTGAGTGTTTCTTCTAAAATTAAATCAACAGAAACAAACTCAGCATAATCGTTTGTTGCCCATGTAATCGCCTGACGCATGCGTACGAGGTCTAACGTCTCCACTGCTCCATCTTTTTTAGTGATAGAGAGCATTGCATTAATTACTGTCTCATTTTTTTGATCGCGTGTTGTATCGCTGTAGCCAAAAGTCTTTCCTGATACCATATTATTTTCCTGATTCATAATATCCTTACGTTCGTTGTATTTTTCTTCTCTATCTCCCTATGCTTATGAGCAGATCCGCCCAATCAATACTTTTTATATGTAAAAACTTTTCTAAGAGAAAAAAACAATCTTTCTTACTTATGATAATGTAACCGTTTAAGTACCTATAATCAAACATTTTTCTTAAATTTTTTCTCAAAAAATATTCTTAATTTTTTGTCGCCGCAAGATTCATTATTAGTCCTTTTTGTCAATAAATAAATCTCGGCAAGAACAAGAAATAGCATGAACCACACTCAATATTTGCTCACTCTGTCACATTAAAAAAATAGACATCAAGTCAATATTAAAAATGATTCAATGACCGTAAAAACCAATCAGGATATTAAGTTCATTGACAAAAGAAACATACCTTATGATACACTCCCTACGTGGTCACAATGATCACAACAGTAAAAGAAAAACCATCAACTATATTTTATCTAAGAGGAGTTTTTATGAAACGTCATACAACTATAACACAATTTTTTGCACCAGTAATGCTTCTGTCAATACTGCTCATCGCACAACCATTGCACGCAGCCGTTGTAAATGTAACAAGCCAAGCACAATTCGATACCATCATAAAAGATGCACGCCCTGCATTAATTAAATTCTCCGCTGGATGGTGTGGTGCATGCACAGGCATTAAAAAGCCATTTGAAGATCTTGCTAAAGATAAAGAATTCAGCAACGTTCAATTCGTGCAAGTCGATATTGATGCTGATGCAAATAAAACAGTCGCTCAAAAATACGGCGTTGTTGGTATTCCTACCGTAATCTATGTAGAAAATGGCGTAGTGAAAAATAAAGAGGTCGGCGTAAAAGATCCTTCAAGCTACAAGGATTCAGTACGAAAAAATCTTCGCACTCATTTTGGATCACTAAAAACAAATATAGATGTGCCTACCGATGTAGATGTGCCAGCAACAACATCTGCTCCTTCAGCCATGCCAACCTCAGCGCCAGCTTCTGCAGCATCGGCTCCGATTGTCGTACCAACAACAGCTCCTGTAGTAGTTCCTACACAAACTCCTGCTCCGGTTATTGTAACCGCTCCAGTTGTTACAGAACCTGTAGTAGTTGCGCCAGCCACTGCTGTACCTGTAGCGCAACCAATGCAGCATGAAGAAGCTGTGTGTTTGCAAAAATTCAAGGCTTCTTTGTCATGGTCTTCACCAAAATCAAAGACGTTGTTATGAGCATTGTAAACTGGATCAAAGGTTTATTCAGCAAATAAAAGTTATTTTTCCAAAACAACATCTCACAAAAAACGGCGGGTTTTTTATCCCGCCGTTTTTTGTTATTTACTTAAATCAAATCTAATACTTAATAACCCTTACCGTACGTGGCACGATAATAGATTCCCACTTATCTTTTTCTTGGAGATACCTATCATGCTGTACAACCATTTCAAAAAGAGCTTTAAGTTTTGGTATTAACGCTTCAATATCGATAAGAACCAACGCTGCGGTTGGGAAAGCATATCCCTTAATCTTTTCAAGACGTCTTTTGGTCTGCCCCATTTTATCAATACATGCGATTAACGCAGTCTTATAACTTATAAAAGGAAAACTCTCAAATTCATTTAGTCCAGAACCCAACCATCGCTCTGCTGACCAACGATGTTTTTTCCATTCACTGTTTTTTTCTATAACCACCATTTTTAATTGCTTGTCTCTTTGTGCATCATCTGGCAAATCAACTAAAGGTAAAACCTGTCCGAAATCTGCCACAGCAATCTTGTAATTATTCTGAGCCCGTGCAATAACCTTAAGTTGCTTATGCTCACTATGCCTACTTTGACGTGCGCAACCGGGCAATACAATAACTATCGACAGCGCAAACATAAAAATTTTATTCATCCGCAACTCCCTATCATTAAAAAATGGTCCAACGCTATCAATAACCATACCAGTATCCTCTAACTATATCTTAGACCACAAGAACTATGATATATACAAGAGTATATAATGCCTGAGCCCAACCAGACAATAATAAGAGGAACTATCATGAAATTTTCCACGGCAACCTTTAATCTAGAAAATCTCATTACAGCAGAAAAGCCCATTTACCATAATACAAGACCACGCTATGAGAAAAACCAATATCAACAAAAAATCAACTGGATTAAGACGCAATTGCTTAAAATGGATGCTGAAATTATAGGATTTCAAGAAGTTTTTGAAGAGCAAGCTCTACGAGATTGTCTTATTGATACCCCCTATGAACAATGGAATCTCGTGATGAATAGGCCAGAAAATGGCAAGCCTGCCAATGCATTGCTCAGCAAGTTCCCTATAATTTCGACACAAACCATAGAAGAAATTCCTTTTGAATTCAGCTTTTTTGATGATAAAAAAAAGACTGCTCAACAAGATGCCATTCACATAGCAATACCTATCAAAAAATTTTCTCGGGCGCTGCTTAAAGCAGAAATTCAAGTCACCGCCACAACTTCAATACTGCTGTATGTTATACACTTAAAATCAAAACGTCCTATTTTACCCGATGGCCTTGATCGCGATCTGGCAAGTTACACAGATCTAGCACAAGGCAATATTCGTTCTTTAATCAGACGCGGCATCGAGTGCGCAGGCATTCGCGCCCTTATATCACGCGACATAGAGACAACACCTACAAAGCCACTTATCCTCGTCGGCGATTTGAATGACACTGACACATCAGTAACTAATCAAATCATACTCGGAGAGGCTCCGTTTCACCGGCTTCCAGAAGATATAAAGAAAAAAAAATGGGAGTACGTATTACAGAACTGTAAAGATATTCAAGCACGCAAAAGCATTGAAAATTTTTATTTTACCTACATTCATAATGGACACTATGAAAGCCTTGATAACATATTTGTCAGCAATCATTTTGCAGAATTGAATCAAAACAGAATTGGGAGAGTTATCGATGTACGCCTTTATAACGATCACGTTATTGATGACACCGTTTCGTTAGATAAAAAACCTATTTTTGTAACCGATCATGGCCAAGTTGTTGCCAACTTTAAACTTTTTACCTAAATAAACAAAAATAGGTAAAAAGTAAGCTCTACTGCATAATCACTTACACAACAGCTCCATAGAACTTCTACGATTTCTTTTCGCTTTACGCGATCTTTACATCGTGTCTGTTTATAGGTGCTTTCTTTCTACCTATTATCAGATTACCACAAATAATATTCAGATTGCAATAATAATTGTATCTTTGTTGATTTAAACCTGTAAACAGGGGTAATAATCTCATTTTTTGGCTTACTATCGCTAGGCTATTTCACACATAGTATCAATAAGACCCTGTAAGTCACCAAGTATTAAAATGAGTGCTCCCGCAAAAATACGATGCCCCAAAATATAATGCATATCATGAAGATCACTGGCAATATCAGTCAAAAAATCCAAATATTTGTTCTCTGAGAAATCTGAATCAACGGTGAATTTTTTAAATAATTTTCCAAGACCTTTGAATGCTGCCCCAAAAAGTTTGAGCTGCTTAATGATATCCGGATCATTTTGTGCAAAAAAATACCCACTCATATAGGGTATCCAACAACGATCAATACCAGTAAGTTCGGCATGTATATATGCCAGCTTGCTCTTAAACGTGTTGCCAAAAACTGACTGGAAAGTAGCCACAAAAGCTGGCAGATCGTTCTCAACCACGCGCTTGATATTCGTATGTGCTAGCAACATCAAACGCTCGTATTCCGGAGCCTCTGAAGACAAAAACTTATCACAATCAGTGATCGCATTGGATGCATCAACATTGAGCAGGTCTTGTGCCCGCACTAGAATATTAACACTCAATAAAAACAGCATAGCCATCAAACAATGTTTCAACGATCTCTCCTTGCAATGTGGTATTATGATCGTGGCCAACGCCAAAAAATACCAAACGATGACCGACCACGTAACATTTGTATGCCATAGCTCATAAGCCACAAAGCAAATAAGGCCACTAACAGGCGTAATAGAAAGGCTCCTGCAATGTATAAAAATAAGGCAGCACCTAGAGTAAGATAAAAGATGCCCCATGGATTTCCGCGATGTGAATACATGTGTAGTTACTCCTGTACTTTTTCAAAACGCAACAGTTCCTTGCCATCAATAGTTACGGTTCCGATAAACATTCCGAGTGGACGAGCCCAAAGAGCATGGTCGCCAAAATCTTCTGAGTCATATAATGCTTGATACATAACAACTTTTTGTAACGTTTCAGTGTGATGACCAATACCAATAATTTTGTAATAGTTGCCTTTGTAATGCCGATAAAGCTGCCCAGTCTCAGGCATTGCACCTTGTTCTATTGCTTGCGCAATTTCAATAAGAGGAATTGATTCGTGGTTCATTGACATGTCGCATACCTTTTATAAACTATTTCCCTTTAATTTTTCTTGATCAGCTTCAATCAACCCCTGTTTATAGGCAGCCAAAGGTTCTATGAGTCCTTTTTGTTTGAAGTATCCATCAAACCATTGCCATGTCATTTTGGCATTATTGAGCTTTTTTTGTTTTGCTTCAAAAGCATCATCAAGCCTATCACACTGCTGAATAATGATAGTGCTTACATAATCAGATCCTGTCATATATTTTAATGTAGTAGCGCGGTTAATAGTAGAATGCTCTGTACTTAAGAAAATAAGTAACTCGGACGGCGAGTATACTAATCGAGGTTCTTGAATTATTTCCTGAAAAGCATTGTTAAAGTAAACATACAAAGCTAAACAGTCATCATCAATATTTTTAATATCATGCGCGCATGCTTTAGATAGTTTAATCTTCGCTGGTGATAGCTCTGACTTTTGCTGGTCCATAGCAACAACAGGCGCCATATACAAACCGATCAATAATATTTTTTTAATCATAACGATTCCCGTATAAAAATATTCCTGTGTTTTTTATACATAAGAATAGCCAAAAAGCCCTACACATGATACTTTTCTATATAAAAAAACCTGAAATAAATTCACAAGGACATTGTATGAAATTATATCTACTGCATACAACGCTTGCACTTTTAACCACAACGAACTTGTACGCAATGAACCTACAACAAAAAGAAGAGTCCAATAAAAAATCATTAATATGCCCAACGATGAATAAAGGCTTTGCCAGAGACTGGACTGTCGCAGAAATGGCTAACGCTGATACATTCTTTGAAAAAGAAGTTCTCAAACAGAAGCTTAAAGACGCCGAACAATTACCAACGTGTCCTCATCTCGGTTTACTCGTGGCGGCAATGAGAAAAATAGAAAAAGTTGAAAGAGATAGAGTTATCGAAAAAAACGAAAAGACTTAAAAACTATAAGGAAAAGCCCCGGGGATTTAAACTCCCGGGGCTTTTTTATTTCTGACACATAAATAGATGAGCTATTTTTTAGCTAACTTATTTAACGTCCGCTGGTAACTCAGAAGCTGCTTCTGGAGCAGGCATTTCTGATGCATCTTGGCAATTAAGATCAGCAGATTTTGAAAGGTCTTGACCCTCAATCTTAGCATCTACTGCATCTACGGCATCTACTACTTGAGTTTCAGTAGCTTGTTCAGAATGACAACATGATCCACAATGAGATCCTTGCGCTCTAGCGGCAGCAGCTTTTCTGAATCCATAGATCGACACTAAAAGTGCAAGTGAAGCAGCGGATATCAACATGATATTTTTTTTCATAAATAATCCCATCGTAATGTAATAATAATAATGTAAATTAAACCAGTATTAATCTATTTCTTTGCTTCATTGCCCTCAGTTTCTTTGACAATATTGCCCAAATAATCAGGCAACTTAACACCAGACATCGCAGCAACATCGTGCAGTGGTGGCAACGATTTAATCATACCACTTAAAAAGTTAGCAGTCGAACTACCATCGCCTTTGCCACTGTCCCACACGGTGATTTTATCAATCTTGATGTTTTTAATTGCTTCAGTTTGAAGCTTGACGATCTCTTCGAGCTTTTCAACCATTAAGAGTGTTGCTGCATCCTGTGCATTAGCCAAACATGCCTCAATGAGCAATTTGTAACCATCTGCTTTTGCTTTAAGTACATTCAAGGTACCTTGCGCTTCAGCATCCTTCATGGCAAGTACGGCAGCCGCTTTTGCATACGCATCGATTTTGTGTTTTTCAGCTTCCGCTTGTGCAGCAATCTCAATTTTTCTTTTTTCAATCTCTTTAGGGACAATCTCTTCAGCTTCAAGACGCTTAATTTCAGCCGCACCTTTTGCGATGTTAATTTCCGCATAAGAATTTTGTTGTGCTGTTTTACTACGTCTATCTGCTTCTGCTTCTTTTTCAATCAGCTCAGCGTTAACGTTTGCAATGCGACCTTTAGCTTCATTTTCACCTTGCACTGCCTCTGCATTGTAAGCAGCAACTTGAATACGCTTTTGTTTGTCGGCTTGCGCTCGACCAATTTCACCATGCTTATCTTGTTCTGCAACATCGATTTTAGCTTGATTAATTGCGGTAGAAACAGACTTTTTACCAATGGTCTCAATATAACCCGATTCATCGGTAATATCAGTAATGTTTACGTTCAACAGCATAAGGCCAATTTTTTTCAGTTCAGGCTCAATATGCTTTCTGATTTCTAATAAAAAGCATTCACGGTCTTGATTGATTTCTTCAATGCGTAATGATGCAACCGTTAAGCGCAATTGACCAACGATAATCTCTGTTGCCATAAGCTCAATATCTTTACGAGACAGGCCAAGCAAACGCACTGAGGCATTGTTCATTGCCTCAAGAGTTGTATCCAAGGCCACGGTAAAAGTACTTGGCACGTTGATACGAATATTTTGTTGCGATAGCGCCGATTTGAGAGGAATGTGAATGGCAATCGGTGTAAGCTCTAGATACTGATAGTCCTGAATTAATGGCCATACAAAAGTACCGCCACCATGGTAACACTTAGACGATTTATCGCCTCTCACGCGACCGTACACAACTAAAATTTTGTTTGAAGGGCAGCGACGATAGCAGCTTGCCAAAAAGACCAGCGTGAAAAATATAAACAGTGCTAAAAGAACAGCACTCAGAAGTATGAAATCGATCATGGTATATCCTTCTTTAAAGTTTTTCTACTTCGACAACTTCATGGTCAATCACCTTGACTACTTTAACCAAGGCAAACGATTCGATAATTTCTTGTGTATGTGATTGCGCTAACAATTCTCGTGTCACACCGTTGACCATCAACTGAATTTTGCCCTGACCCGTGGCAGGAATTCGCTGATAAACCGTTCCAACAAGACCGACTGTTTTGTGCACCATAAACACATCGCCCGACCCTTCAAAGAACAATGCTCCTCGAAAAATCAGTGCAACCAAAAACATAACCGCCACACCAGCGGCAAAAGCAATGACGATTGCTGGTAAATAGGACAAGTCAAATTGATGCGTGCAGGCCAAACCGACCCAACCAAACATCATAAAAAACCCAGACATAGAATGTAAGGTGAACAGTTTTAAAGAAGGGACAGTGTGGTAATGAAAATCATCGCCACCTTCATAGGAATGTATATCAGCATCATCTATTTCCATAGCGCCACTGAAAAATACAGTAATCATTCTTAAAGCAAAGAGGGTCGTTCCTAGGATTCCACTGACCCAAAACATCGTATCATTAGAATTTTCTAAGAAATTTAACAACCAGATATCCATAATCAATTCCTTCCTAAAAACGGCCCTCAAGGCTTTTTTATAATCTACTCAATAAAAGTAATCGCTTGGCCAATTTTATTTGCGCGGCCAGTTCTGCCAATTCTATGGATGTAATCTTCATAGGTTTGTGGCAAATCATAGTTAATAACATGCGTTACATCGTCAATATCAATACCACGAGCAACAACGTCGGTAGCCAACAGAATCTTCACTCTGCCGTCTTTGAATACTAACAAAGCTTTTTGGCGTTGAGCTTGAGTCTTGTCACCATGAATTGAAGCGACTTCAAAGCCACGTTCTCTCAAAGCTTTTGCAAGTTTATCAGTTGCTCTCTTGGTTCTTGAGAATATGATAACGCGTTTGAATTCAGGTTTAATTAACAAATTATGTAA
This sequence comes from Candidatus Dependentiae bacterium, assembly GCA_026389015.1. Lineage (NCBI taxonomy): Bacteria > Candidatus Babelota bacterium. Next base: position 21,106 of record JAPLIR010000017.1, read on the forward strand.
AGCTTCAACCTTACCAGCTTGGTCAACCTTAAGAATATCTTGGTTAACGTTTTCAGCTGATTGACGGGTCTTTACGTTTACTGCAACCGGATTGGTTAAGAAGCGATCCATAATTTCTTTGGTATCTTTAGGCAATGTTGCAGAGAAGAATAATGAATGTCGCTTTTTAGGCAATTTACCAACGATATATTTAATATCGTTAATGAAACCCATATCAAGCATGGTATCAACTTCGTCCAACACAATAGCGTTATAGCGACCAAAAGATAAGTGACCGTTTTCTTCTAAGTCTCTTAATCTTCCCGGGGTACCAATAACAAAGGTAGGATTCTTTTTAAGATGTTGAATTTGAAATCCCATATTCAAACCACCAATGCATAATACTGAAGTTTGACCAGTTTTGATCTTGAATGAATCAAGCTCTACTTGGATTTGTGCCGCTAATTCTCTGGTTGGTGTAATAATTAATACACGCTCAGTTTTCTTTGCAATAACATTGCTCACGAGAGGAAGCAAGAAAGCTGCTGTTTTACCCGTACCGGTGTTAGCAGTTGCAAGAATGTCTTTGCCTTCTAAAATCAAAGGAATAGCTTGATCTTGTACTGGGGTAGGCAACAAGTAGCCCTTGGTTGCGATATTCTCTTTAACTTGTTGTTCAAGCAAAAAGTCATTAAAGGTGTTCTTTGGCACGTAAACAGGAGCAACTACTTGCTCTTCAACTTTTTTAATAAACATTGAAGGGTTAAATTTCTTTACCGGCCCTCTGCCGCGACCAGAATCGCTACGTCCTGAGTTTGGTTTGTTGCCACCAGGTCTGGTGTTGCGTCTTTCAAAACTATTTGGCTTACCGTTACTTTTCTTATTTGATCCGCTATTGCCAGATCCACGATCGTTACTTTTATAAAACATACGTCCCTAAATTAATATGGTATCCATTTTGTCTATCATGATCAGTATATAGTAAAAATCCTTATTTGTAGCTTTTTATCTACACAAGAGCAAAATATATTTTAGGAATTATGCATAATAGAAATAATAGTCTTTGAGATAAGGGTAAAGACCAAAAAATAAACGTAGAAATTTTACTTATTTTTCGACTGCTCAACATAGTTCAAAACCTTGTTGAACTCTTTCCAAGGAAGGTCTGCCAGCTTGGCAATCTTAAATCCTGTAAGAATCTTCACCTTCAAGGCATCATCACCATTAATTTTGGCAGCCAACAAAGCATGTTGTTTGTCACTCAAGCCCTGAGGAGACTTTTGGCCCATGTCAGATGCGGCAGCGCCATCATGGTCGGCAGGGTCTTCTTCCGCAAAAATACCCAGCAAGGCCATAGCGTCGTAGCGACGGTGGTAGGTTATTGAACCACCCCATGCTTGGTCGGAACTTGGCAAGTCAATGTTTGGAGTGAGGAGTGATTGGCATGCTATCCATTGCTGGCTTTTTGGATGACGCAGAATAGATTCAAGAGCAAGCTGACCGTTAACAATACGGGAAGCTTGGGTTAAGATAAGCCCATGTTTGGAACACATTTTATGAATAGATTCAAGCACGCATGGCAGCGAAGCATAGGTACCTTTGTGACCCTTACGGTCTTTATTAATCACCACGCCAAATTCGCTATGAGTATCCATTAAAGCAAGCATTAACTGGTCGATGTCTGGTGATTGAAATTCGTTCATAGCGCGTCCAAAAGTACATGAAGGGTTAAAATATAATCATATACTTAACACTATAACAGATGTTTTCACGCAGTCAAAAAATGAAAATACGCCCTGTGTATACGTACATTTTAGTATACACAAGGCGCTTCAATCTGAATCATTGTGCATTGTCGTGCATGCACTATACATAATGTTTACTAGGTATTTTAGAAGCCTACTTCAAGCGTTACATAAGCACCTGAGAGAGCAAAGTTGCTCAAGGTTCTTTGGAATGCCACATTTGATGGACCTTGCCGACGCATGAATCCGCTTGCTATGGCAATAGGCTCATCGGAAATTTCAACTGATTGGATAGCATTGAGATATTCTTGAGCTTGGTATCCGACTGCCACGCGACCCACATAATCGCTACAAAATTCAAATTCATAAGACAAGCCCAACTTACCCAGGAAAGCTGGCACAACCTGTGTCCTTGCGCACACCTTAATGTTTTGTGTAGTTTCTACTTCAGACACTTCCCGTTCGTATTCAGCAGCATCTTTCATGCGGCCTATCAACAGAGCTGATACACCCTTGCCCTCTAGAGTTAATCCTTTATACAGGCAATAACGGGCCTCAATGCCACCTTGTGGGCCTGCGCCAATAAAGCGAGTTGCAATGCTCGTGGAACGCTCAATAGATTGATCTTCCGAAGTAAACACGTGGCATAGATTTTGCTTCAAGCGCATAAAACTCACGCCACCAAATATATTTGCGCACACGTGGTTGCCAATGCTCAACAGTTGGCCATAATCAAGATTCACTTCATCAAAGTGAAAGCGCACTGATGCATGTGCTTTTTTAAAGTCCGAATCGTTATATCCACTTTGGAAAATTGGTGAAACATAATCTTCACCAGAAACATGTCCCTTGGAAGAACTGCGTGCATTGATATGCTCATAGTTCACCATCAGATTGGTATGCTCATTGTGAAATATTGTCTTAAAACCTAGGTCAAACCCAAAATGATAGCTTGGATGTATTTCATCAACTTTTCGGCACGTTGCATTTTCCGATGGCTGAGTTGTTTCTATGGCATAATGCAAGTTGCTCGTGCTCGGCTTTAGAGCCAGCGCACTGCCATATACTTCAAATCTATGAGCAGGACTTGAGGCCAAAACATGCAAAGGATCGGTACAGCCTTTTTTTATTTCGCAGCATCGACCACCAAACATAGTTGCCACAGGCGCAAAAAACGCTGCCACAAGTAATAATTTTTTATTTTGCATACAAAAACTCCTTATATATTGTTCCTCAATAGAGATATACGACATAAAAACGCTACCGCATTGATATTCAAAAATGCAAGAGTATGGGCTAGAAAATACATGACTCAAGAATTTCTTCTCTGGCAAAACAAAAACGTCTTCTTGAAAAACAATGGCGCTATAAAATAGAATAAGAATAAACAATAAAAAACCCAATACTCAAGGAAACTCGCATGGCTATTAACACAAAAATGATCACTACCGGATTTGATTTACCAAACTATCGTGTCATTGAATCATTGGGCGTTGTGCGCGGCATATCGGTACGCTCCCAAAGTATTTTTGGCAGCTTTGGAACATTTTTTCAATTACTTCGTGGTGGCAACATCGCAAGACTGACTTCGCTGTGCGAAAAAACACGCCAAGAAGCTTTTGAAATTTTAATCAAACATGCAGAAACATTAGGCGCAAATAGCATAATAGGCTTAAGACTTGATGCCAATGAAGTCTTGAACGGCGTCACCGAAGTTTTGGCATATGGCACCGCCGTGATTGTAGAAAAAAAATAGAGCCATGAAATAATACTGTAGACAAATTGCCATCAACTTATGATACAGTAAGCCATAAAACCTTATCGAATTTTAAAAAAAGGAAATTTTATGACACTACTTATCATAAGTTGTCTTGTTTTCATACTCATGACCTGCACATTTATTGTCGCCTATATAAAAAAAGATAATACCATTGTGGATACAGCATGGGGCTTGGGCTTTATTGTTGTCGCATGGTCCTCATTCTTGCTCGGCGCTCATCATCAACCGGCTGGCTATTTAGTCAGCGCACTTGTTACCCTCTGGGGCTTGCGCCTTATACTGCACATTAACCTCCGCAATAAAGGCAAAGGCGAAGATCCTCGCTACAAAGCATTTCGCGAAGAATGGGGCGCATGGGCACCGCTACATAGTTTTTTTAAGATATTTATGCTGCAAGGTTTTTTATTGCTCGTCATTGCATTTCAAATAATTACGGTGAACAATGCAACGTTTGCACCACTTACAACACTCACCTTTATCGGTTTACTTGTATGGATTATTGGCTTCTTATTTGAATCAATAGGCGACTATCAACTCTATGCATTCATGAAAAATCCTGCCAACAAAGGACAACTCATGACTTTAGGCCTTTGGCGCTACACGCGTCATCCAAACTATTTTGGTGAAATTACCATGTGGTGGGGAATCTATTTAATGGCATGCACTGCTCCGTATGGAATCATTGCAATCATCAGCCCAATCACTATAACATCGCTACTTCTCTTTGTATCAGGAATCCCAATGACCGAAAAGATGCTAGAAAAACATCCCGCCTTTGCAGCCTATGCACAAAAAACAAGCGTGCTCATTCCATGGTTTCCAAAAAAATAAATACTGAGCACTATTCTTTTTAATTTTGAAAAAGTATTGAAAAACCATCGCATAATATCACACACTAACAAACGATGGCGGGAAAACTACGAGAAGTAAAAAATAGAGGTGGGGGATATTCATGAAATCTATTATGCATACAACTAAAATAAGCATTGCTGAAAAAAATCGCATTGAATTAGTAGCAATACTCAATACATCGTTGGCTTCCACAGCAGATCTTTATGCGCAATTAAAACAAGCGCACTGGAATGTGAAGGGTCCTAACTTTATTGGATTGCATAAACTCTTGGACGAACTTGCCGAACAAATTGAAGAGCACGTTGATATTATTGCAGAACGCATTACCAGCTTGGGTGGAACAGCTTTGGGCACTATTCAGGCGACACATGAAAATACCGAGCTACGCGTTTATCCGACAAATATATTTTCATGGGAAGATCATATTGAGCATTTAACGCATAATATTGCAATCTTAGGCGAACTATCTCGCACGAATATTGAAAAAACAGAAGAGCTCGAAGATATGGCAACCAGCGACTTCTATATCGCCTTAACTCAAGTTCTTGATAAGTCATTATGGTTTTTAGAAGCTCATCGTCAAAAATAATAGTAGTTCTTTATTATTAAAAACTAAACCGGGGACCAAAAACTACATGAATGGTTTCTATCCCCGGTTATTTATATCTTCGTTATCTTATACTTGTTGCGTAGCAATATATTCTTGTGCTGCTTCAATGCGAACCTCATTGCTTATTCTTCCAAATAACGCTCTTTTATTACGAGCCCTAAAAAGGTGCCTACAACATAGGCTGGATAAAGCTCATATGGCCATGGTATAGTGAGCTTGTACTTTAACAGTATTAAATAGTTTCAGTTTCATAACTGGATGTCTCTACTTTTTCTAAGTCCTTTAATTCTTGCTTAATGAGTCTTGTCTCTTGAATGCAGATTTCATATTTTTTAACTAACCTCATTATAAAATCACGCTCAAAAGCGCATCTTATTAAAAAAAATCTTAATGATTCAAATGATTTAACACCCTCTTCTTGATAGACAAGACCCTCACTTAAAATATTTTCAATGTTCTCGTTACTATCGCATTTCTTACAAAAATCGAACAAAAAATCGTTTACAAAACTTCTCGATTCATCAGCTATTCTTTGTTTTTCTTCTTCTGATAATCCGCCAACACCATTTTTTACTTCTAATTCAGCGGTTTTTCTTTTTATAAGTTCTCTAAGAAGATATTGCGAATCATCATGAAACGAACGGAGAATTTCATCTCTTTTGGCAATCATCTCACCAAGATCTGAAAGCTCCCGCTCTTTTTGAAATTCAACGACTTTAAGTTCTTGTATGCGCGCCTTCACATCATTGCCATAACTAGCAATAGCAAAAGGCAATAGAAATACGGTTAAAGATACGCCTTTATAATTCATAAGGTTCCTTTTGAAGTTTAACTATCTTTTAATAGATTTATTTAAAATTTCTTATTCCACCATTTAGACCAAAATTCTAACTCTTCTCTTCGTCTAATAAAATACTTTTGGAGTAGCAAATGCCATGTTATCGTGAGAAGAGATAATGCTATGAGATTATGGGTGAACTGTGTCATTTTTTATCCTTCTTCCATATGTACCGTTGTTTTATATAATAATGTACATAATACAATGGAACACATGATATAAGCCCCATAAAATATGTTTCATACCAGTACCACATATCTATCCTTTATAGTTCAACCAAATAGGTTACATTAAAAAATCGTCTTTCAATTGCAATAGTAAGCAATGTTTTCTAGGTGCACATTGCCATGAAACAGCGCGCACCTAGAATCCCTTAGCAAATAAATTTATTGAGGTGCATACTTAGTAAAATTGTTCATCGTCTTATCAACTCTTTGGCTACCACCAGCGAGAGCTAATCTACAAGCTAGAGATTGACAAGCCATAGGAACACCAACTGGGTTTCTTTCCGATGTTTGATTTTTAGAAAGGCATCTGCCGAACTCGACTTCCGTAACAAAAGCTTCCTTTTTTTTAGCTTCTTCTTCTGCTGCAATCATCTGTGCTAAAGTAGGATGATAAGATCTGTACACTTTATAAGCCACATAAACGCCTACACCAGCTCCTGTCCCAACTGCTACATAAGGTGCAGCAACAATAGCTGCTGCCTTAACCGCAACAGCACCAGATTTTACTGCACCCACAGTTGCTGTTACGCCTTCACCTATTTTCTCTAAAGCTCCCACACCAAAATAATAGCCAAAGCCCGTCGATGCCGTAACAACTGCTGGTAGGTTCTCTTTTACTCCTTCAATAATTGTTGTTGCTGCCACTTCACCCATAGCCTTAATTGCAAAGATATTTGACTGGACAGTAAGAATTAAAAAAGAATATAATAAGATCATTTTAATATATTTCATGTGTTGACCTATTTTTTAATGCAGTTAATTCTCGACTAAATTTAATTAACTCTTCTACGCATGCCTCATACTTGGCTACAAGCTTTTCCAACAACATGTGCTCAAGAATCGCTCTTGTTAATATAAATCGTGCAGATTCAAAGGACGTTGCAGAATCAATATTCTCTTGATCATAGAGCCCTTTTGTAAGCATGCCCTTAATCTCTTGATTGGCCCCTAGAGCGACTACAAACTGTTTTACAAATTCATTCAGTGAAGCCTGCATAATTATACCAACCTGCTCAAATTCTTCTTCTGATAGGTCCTTTCCATGCTTTCTTGCTATTGCATCAGCTTTCTGTCTCTTAATTGTATCCCAAAGAATTCCTATATTTTGCCTAGCACATCGAAGAATCTCATCTCTTTCGGCAATCATTTTACCAAGGTCAGAAATCTCCAACTCTTTTTCAAAATACTTTTGTTCAAGCTCTTTTATACGCGCCTCAACATCATTGCCATAACTAGTTATCGTAACTGGCAATAGAATAAAACTTAATAACATGCCTTTATAATTCATAATGTTCCTTTAACCATATTCACAGAGAGCACCATATAGTGCTCTCTAGAGTAAAAATATACCATCCAATATTAACTCTTAAACCCATCAAAAAACTTACCCTCAAACCAATAGTTAAAAATTGTACTGGCAACCATATATATTAATGCAATTAATATATATAGATGAGCGTTTTCCCATACAAAAGGAATAAACAAATTCCAATTAAAAAAACGGCCAACGAAATAACCAATAATAGAACCAATTATTAATGCCATTAAGTGATAAAATGGAGTTTTTGCATATTTTAATAGCTGCATTCTTATACCTTAGTTTTATGGACAAAATGGACAAAGAGTTCCTGCAGCCCAGGCAGCCATTGATGCTGCCTCAATACCCGCCACTAATCCAACAGTTCCGGCACCAGTTGCTGCTGCTGTTGCTATTGCTGCTCCAGAAGCGGTCGTAGCTATTGCAGTAGCGGTGGCGGATGTTGCAATAGCTCCAGCTACTGCAGTAGCTCCTAAAGTTGAAGTTGCCGTAGCCGTAATTACAGCGCTACCCGCTGCCCCAATAGCTGCCGCCGCTGCTCCACCACCAGTTGCAACTACAGCGGCCGTAATACCTGCTCCTGCTGCTGCTCCAACTCCACCCCAACATAATGATTTAGTAAGCCAATAAAGCACTGCTCCAGTGATAGGCCCGCCACCATTAAGACGACCATTTTCTTTAACAGAAAATTCACCTTCGCTATTTTTATTAAGCGTTAAATACCCATGAGCAAGAATTTTGCTCAGCCTTGCCGTATCAACATTTCTTATATTTTTATCAACTAAATAATTCGGCACTTCTTTATATTGTCCATCTTCGTTGACTTGGAAACTCTCTCCATCATGAAATAGCGAAGCTCTTTTTGCTTCCCCTAATTTCTGCACTGATGCGCCCGAAATTTGAGTCATCATACCAAATGACGAGCTACTTATAAAAATGGCGGATAACATAACGAGATTAAAATATGACTGCTTACTTTTTAACATGATCACACTTTCTTTTAAAATTGATGGATTGCTACTATTTCTTTTCAGTTGCAGATTTTTGCTGAGTAAAATATTTGTAACCCTGATGAGCAGCTACTGCAGCGCCCGCAACAACAAGAGTACTCGGAAATAAACAACAGCCACCCTTTACTATTGCCGTGGTTGTTGGCCAGGCTACATAAGCAACTGTAGCGGCTGCTGACGCCTTACTAATACCACTTGTTGCTTGTTGTTGATTTTTTGCGCCTTCATTCGGCTTATTTGCTGGAAACATAGCATTAGACAAACCATGTGTAGCTAACATCAAAAAAGCAACTGCAACTATATTTCTTTGTACCATTATTGGCATCCTATCATCATTAAAAGTTAATAATTATTTTTCTATTTTTCTCATTGCGTAAAATGCACGGCATCAAAAAACTCTCAATTTATTGGTAAGAGCCCTTTCGAATAATATGTTAATAATATTTACTTGATTTTTTTACTTCACTAAAATTCAACTGTACTCGCGACAAAACATCAGCATGAATGCGACATAAAGACATCCGTCAAAAGTTTTTAATCTGATTTTATACGTAATGAAATTTGTTTAATCTGTTTGTCTTGATTAAGCATTAAATGCGACAAGCCGCCTGAAAAAGATCGTAGAAAAATTGAACGTGTAAAAAAACTATTGTTGCATACCATGAAAGGTGTCCGATCGTACTTAAAGAGTGATGATAACGTGCCCATATTTTCATGATCGCTTAACATACATGAAACTGTAACATCTAAATCTTAGGATGATTCGTGTTAATTTAGTGTTATATCTATACGGCGCCCTTTCACATGGCAAAGACCGAGAAGTCTTATTGAAAAATGAGGAAATCTTATTTTTAATTATTTGCTGCATATCACGATAGTCGACAACTCAGTTAAAGTCAACAAAGATAGACAAAAGAATAAATTCGGTTAGGTTATGCACAAAGAGTTATTTTTACTAAGGAGAGCCATGGCAAATAGTTTACATGAATTAAAGAACGAACAAGATGCAATGCGATTGCAATTATTTGAATTATACAAATCAGGAAACAAGTCTATTTTAGGCACATCAAAAGACATAAAGATTGCCTATACTTCCTTGCGATCTTTCATGCTGGGTAAAAAACTGAGCTACCTTAATTTGTTGAAAATAAAAGAATGGCTCAAAGATTAGACCGTCATTAAATAGTTTGCTCGCGTCGCACCATCTGGATGGCCAGATGCAACTGCCTGTGGAAGATGAGCAAGAAGTCCCATATGTTCTTTTTTGTATTCATTAGATATCTCCTGACAAGCAGCAAAAAATTGTGCTGCTGCATGAATTTCTTCTGCAGTGCTGTAGCGCGCTGCAAACATATCTGCTTTTTTTTCTTCGTAATAGGTAAATAATGCATTTGAACTATAACTCAAACATACGTCAGTCGTACCTCCGGCAAGCATACCAAGCATAATCGCAGCAATAGGGTATGACATAAGCAAACATGCAACACCAATGCCAACAAATGCTACGCATGCTCCAATGACACCGCAGATGATAATCTTTTTTATAGAATAGTTATGATAAATATGACCAAGTTCATGCCTGAAAATAAATCGTTGTGCATCTTCGGTAAGCATCGTATTAATTTTCTTATGAAGTTCTTTTGTATTCTCAGGAAGGGCCGCGACAACGGGCTCTAATAGTTTATACACACTTTTTACCTGGGCATCATGTTCAATGTTTTTCCACATACGCGGATCAATAATTACGGTATTTAATTGGGCCATGGCGATGCCATCGCCAGCATATGCATACCTAATATCAATGGTATCAGGATTTAATCCACAGGCTGAAATCTCCTTATCAAACGCAACTTGATATTGTTGTGATGGATAATAATGCAAACCTCTTGTCTGGCTCTGAGCTCCTGAATAATTTAGATAACCAACATATCCACCCATTGCTAATGAACAAAGAACAATGGCCGTGCGACTACGAAACATAGTTGGATTACCATAAGCCAAAAAAATCAAAGGAATGGAAAGATTAAAGACACCAAGAGCTTGTTGCAGCAACATCGAACTTATCATGAAAATTATCCCTATAAAATTTGTATTGGCCTGCTCTTATTGCATACAGGCTTTGATTAGGTAGCTACAAAGATCAAAAGAAAAACATTAAAGCGTACCATTAACTATCTTTATAAGTAGTTTCGGCCCCCACTTTTTATATTTTCTGAGCTAATATTTTTACGCTGGTTGCCCATCAAGATATTCTTGTGCCGCTTTAATGCGATCCTCATGACTTGGATGTTCGCCTAATGGTGTATTGTAATAAAACCACTTTAAAATATTATTGTTTGCCTTGACTAAGTAGTAACGTACATTTAACTCCAAGCGATCAAACAAAGCTAACTTTGACTTATTTTCTTCTAACTTAATATAAGTCTCTAAAAAATCAGCTTCTTTATTTTGTTCTTTTTGCTGAAGATCTTCACAGAACTCGATCAATCCTTCTCCCTTACCATTTTCTTTATAGGCAAACTCATCAGCTTCTTTTTCAAATCGCTTATTAATAATTAAAGACACTAAGCCCAATGTAGCAAAATTCTTTATTACATTTTTAAAATAATGGATAATATCGATCTTAGCACGGTACATATTGTCAACATGATAACCCAAAATATCGTACCGATTGGGAGCAATATACTCCACTAATTTATGCATTCCTATAGCAATAGGAATTAAAATAGCTAGCTTCTTATTTACATGATTATACTTTATATGTCCTAACTCATGAGCTAAAACAGCCTCTAAAACTTCGTCCGATGTTTCGAGTAATAATTTTTGATTTATAATAATTGCTCCTGTGCTTGTAAAAAGTTTACAAGCACAAGCATTAAAAAAACCACTATCCGTAGTAAGAAAGATGGTTGGTGTCTTCATATCATTCTGCTTACAAATACTGTCTACATATGAATACATTTTCGGCATCGTAACAGGCGTTACTACAATTCCATGCATTAACATAGTAAACATAAAACGCAAAAGTCGTTGAGACCGAGTAAGCTCTTGATAATTTTCGATCGCCGTTTTAATATTTCGTAGATCCGGATGAGCATCTTCATTAAAAATAATTTTGTAATTTAAGCTATTTTTAAATGCTTTGAGCTCCTGTTTATAAACACTGGTTTTTTGTTCTGCCTGAGCAACTCCCATGCAAAAGATAAAAGCTAATAAACACGTCTGACGAATTAAATACATAAATTTTATCCTGAGCAATGAAATAGTTATTTTGTTGTTTCCATCTAAACGCCACTGCTTCAAAACTATTCATCTCAGATTTCACGCTAGAACTATAGCAAATATAACAATATTCGTCGTTATTTGTGTTGCAGTATAAACAATTAAAAACTATACCCAAGCCCGGCGCCAAAAATGGCTCCACTCACGTTAGCCTTTACTGATTGCAATCCCATTAAACAATCACAATCATTGCTGCCCACTTTTACAAAACTATAATCAACGAACAAATCAATCAAAAAATTACAATCCATACGATAATTTGCGCCTACTTTTGCTATCCCACCAAAGCCCCATTTCGATTGATTTGCAAAAACAAAATCAGAACAGTTTTTTGTGCGAACATTCACTGGTTGAAATCCTAAGCCAACATAAAAGTCAACGCGATCATCACACATGCGCTCAAGATACTTTACCCCAAGAGCCAAAGGAATCAATTTCACGGTTGTCTCATCACAAAGCCCAATGGAGTGTCCTTTTTTGTGAAAATAATTAAAGCCGGCAAAAGCATACCATGGGGTATCTTCGCACACTTGCACCGTAAGCTCCGGGCCATACAAAGCACCGCCCTTGCCATAAATATTTTTAAATTCAGAATCAGTCGGCTTGAAGTAAGCACCCTTGAATTCTAAAATAATGTCTCTTGCCTGCAATGAAAAAACAAAAAATAATGAAACTAAAAAAGAACGTATTGTTTTACCTGTCATCATGATTTTACTTCCTACTTTTTAACAATTTTGTGTAACAGTTATTGCAAGTGGCTCTGAAGTGGTGCCAACAGCGTTAGTGCCCACCACATAATATGTATATACCACATTTGGCGATCTATTGTGGTCTAAAAATTGCAGCGGAGCTGTAGCTGGAACAATGGCAACTAATTCAGTTAATGCAGCATCACGATAAATAGAATAACTCACCGGCAATGATGAACCTGTTGCACTCCAGGTTAATTTATTTATCAAATCTCTTTGGAGCAAAAACACATTGTGCGTTTTGCAACCCTGTCCCGTAATTTGAAACGATTGCAATGCTATAACATCAACGGTATTCGATGTGTAATTAGAAACATACGCGTAGTGACCATTGGGAGATATTGCAATTGCATCAGGAGATTGTCCAACTGGTATTATTGGAGGAATTACGGTATTGGTGGCAATATCAATAATATTCACGGTGCCTTGTCCCGCGGTTAAACCAGTGAATGCAGGGGCGCCGTTGGAATACAGCGTATTATAGTTACTCACATAGGCATAGCGGCCATCGGGCGTAATGGCAATGCCCGAAGGCTGTATGGCAAGATCAATCATTTTAATTATTGTATTACTTGTTAAATCAACTACAGCAACGGTTGTGCCTATTGGTGCAAAATTGTTGCTCCCAAAATTAGTGACATAGGCGTACTTGCCATCGGGTGTTATTGCTATAGCAAATGGTCCAGAGAATCCTGATATCGTACCAACTACTGTATTGTTACTCGTTTGTATAATATTGATAAGGCCAGTACCAGGAAGGCCACCACTGTAGGTAATAACATAAACAAGTCCACCATCAGGTGCTATTGCCAATGAAGCAGGAGCAAGATCCACAATAATTGGTGGTCCCACAATAGTATTGGTATTCAAATCAACAACACGTACCGTGTTTCCATGACCACTGCCAAGGATTGGTCCGCCATAATTATTCACATATGCTGTAGTACCATCAGGTGTTATTACCATGCCGGATGGTCCATCAAAACCCCCAATCAAGCCTGTAACGGTATTAGTCGCTATATCTACAATAGAGATTGTCGCGGCATTGCTATTAGCTACATACGCTTTTGTGCCGGCCGCATTAATAGTCACCGTATACGGCTCACTAAAAGTGGTACTCGTAATAGTTTGCTCAAGAAGATTATCCGTGAGATTTAATACACTCACCGTATCCTCACCAGCAATGCCATAATTATTATTGTTTGCAACATAGGCAAAATGATTATTTGGTGTAACAGCAAGCCCAGCAGGTGTGACACCTGTAGTAATTGTCGCAACCACGGTATTAGGCGCAACTGAATACACGTGCGATGACGTTAATAACAATACAAAGCTTAAAAAATAATGCCTCTGAATTTTTTCTATCATTACAATCCTCTCTAGAAAAATAGTATTACAATGCTCATATGCTGAAATACTATCCTAGAGGTTCTCTCCGCATCGTGTCAACAGATCTCCAGAAACCTAATAAGTGTTTGTTTTTTAATACGAGGTATAGTCAAAAACGAATAACCTGATAACATTCAACAAAAAACATGTCCATAAAAAAGGATACGTATGTTACTCATGAAGCGCTACTCGAGCATGCTCTTGCTGGGAGTTTATTTGCAAAGTCTGGCCACCGTTGACCCAGCTGAAAATAGAGCCCTACGCAATATTAGACAAATCACCAACCCATCAATGGGTTTTGAAAAAGCTGGAGAATCATATTTTTCTCCCGATGGTAAAACGCTTATCTTTCAAGCCGTACCAACGGGTGAAAAACAGTACCAAATTTATTCAATTGATATCGAACAAGGCGCACCACACTTGGTGAGCACGGGCCGCGGCGCCTGCACCTGCGCATTCTTTAGACCTGATGGGCAGAAAATAATTTTTGCTTCCAGCCACGATGCTCCTGCTATGGATGATGAAGCTATGCAGACAGTGCCAGGATATCAACGCGACACTAAAAACTATGTGTGGGAATTTACACCCTACATGAATATTTACCAAGCCAATCCGGACGGCACGGACTTAGTGCCCTTAACCAGTGGGCCTGCGTATTGTGCAGAATGCGCTTATTCGCCCAATGGCAAGCGCATCGTGTATGCAAGCAACGCTTGCGGGTCTATGAATCTTTATACTATGAATGCCGACGGCTCAAACGTGCAGCAAATTACCCACACAACCTCTATCTATAATGGTGGTCCATTTTTTTCACCTGACGGCAATTCAATCGTCTACCGAACCGATCCGGAAAAAAAAGATTACTTACAAATTTACGCTATCTCCCTCAATGACGGCCACACACAACAACTGACTATGAACGGCGCGGTGAACTGGGCGCCATTTTGGCATCCGAATGGTAATATAATAGCTTTCACCACCTCACTGCATGGCCACCATCAATATGAAATTTATTTATTAAATATTCACACACAAACTTTGTATCGACTCACGTACCATACAAGCTTTGATGGGTTGCCCAGTTTTAATAAAGATGGTACTCAAATCACCTGGACTTCCAAAAGAGGTCCGGACCAAACGTGCCAAATTTTTGTAGCTGATTTTGTTATGCCAGAAAATTTTTAAAGGATACTTTATGAAACTATTTCGTGCGCGAAAACACACACAGATTAAAATGAAAGATCGGAGACTTTTGTCGGAGATCTTTCAGGGCAAAAGAATAGTATTAATTACGCTCATCGTTACGCGCTGCCTTGGCTCAGACAACCAAACAGATCTCCTAACGCCGGTACTCGTTGATAAGCCACTTCCTTTTAGCATTTGCGTGAAGCCTTCGAGTATTACCATACCTGGAGGGATACAATCATCTGCAGCAGGACAATGTGAGTCTGAAATTCTTTTGATAGCCGGACGTACCAATGGACTGCATAATTTTAACAACGACAATAACAACTTCCCACCGAGTCAGCAAAACACTACCATATTTGTTGTAAACATGCATACAAAAAAAGTGAGTTCTCAACAGCTCCACAGTACTATCAATCTGATGAAACACTATATATTACCGGTGGTTATGGCGTTGATACAGCTACCGGAAATTTTTCCACTAAAGATACTCTCACGGCCATTGATGTTCCCGGCCTTATGCATTGGGTAAAGCACCCCAATTGCCCCTCGCATGCATCAAAGTATATTCGTCAAATTTCAAATCCTGTTTTTCAAGTAACAGGAGGCGCGATGTATCAAGTAGGCAAAAATCCAACACTGCTTATATTTGGCCAAAATTTTGCAGGTTTTTATAATGGTTCTTCAAATGGCGATTACACACAACAAGTGCGTAGATTTCGTATCGTTGATAATGGTGACTATCTTGGCGTAATTGTGTATCCAGCTACACCACCAAACCCAAATTATCGTCGCAGAGATTTAAATGTTGTCCCTATCGTACAATATAATAAAGATGACAAAAAAGTTCCTGGCTTTGTAGCCCTTTCAGGAGTTTTTACTCTCAATACAGGCATTTGGACCGTGCCCGTTGAGATTACCACTAACGGACAACCTTCAATGGCTGACCCTACCCTATCGGCAACCTTCAAACAAGGAATGAATAATTACGCATGCCCTCATGCTGAACTGTTATCAAAACATGGCAATATGTACACGATATTATTCGGCGGCATTACCTTCGGATTTTTCCAAAATAAAACATTTCAAACCGATTCTGAAATTCCATTTACTAATCAAATGACGATAGTTAAACGAAATCGTTGCGGCTTATATGAACAATATTTACTACCTACCCAATACCCGGTAATTCTTTCAAAAGCATCAAATCCCAATAACCAGCTGCTGTTTGGAGCTGGCGGCATATTCATTCGCGCATGTGATATTCCTACAACCTGCAATAAAGTGATAAACTTAAAAAAAATTAAAAAGCCCACAGTGATTGGTTACATACTCGGCGGCATTCAAAGCACCTTACCTAACACCAATACATCTTCAGACTCGGCTGCATCACCCTATATTTTTAAGGTTATACTCACGCCACATTGCTAGATAAGAGAGAAAAAATGAATACATTAAAATTAATACTACGCTCACTTAATGTAATTGCCTTACTAACCCTTGAATTGTATCCGATTACCTTAACGCCTCCACCAAGCCCACGTGAATGGTTTCAAGCTGCAGACAATAACCAAAAATTGTCGAGCTTTCCTTATATAACGGGCGACACTTTGCGGACACTTGCTTCGTGTTGCATCGATGAATTAAGAATTCCGTTTAATACCAATGACATACATGACGGCGACATTATTTTTGTACGATCAAATTTAATCCCCTATTTTTTTGATGTAGTTCATCCGCTGCTCCAAGCACACTACATTTTGATTTCTCATAATGAAGACAGCCCTGCCATACGTAATTATGAAAACTTTCTTGATGACGAAAAACTCATTGCATGGTTTGCCATGAACGTAGAGATTACTCATCGACATCCCAAATTGCATTTGATTCCCATTGGGATTGCTAACTCCTACTGGCCCTTTGGCAACGTAGAAATATTAGACGAGGTAACAAAAAAATTGCCCAACATCCAAAAACAACATCTGCTGTATATAAATTTTTATTTAGAGGATACACGAGCTTCCCGAATACCGATCTATAAACTGTTTCTTAATAAACCATGGGCATACAGACGATATGGCAGACCTTGGAATGAATACTTAGAAGATCTTGTATCATCGCTGTTCGTTCTCAGCCCCCATGGCAATGGATTAGATTGCTACAGAACATGGGAAGCACTTCTTATGGGAAGCATCCCCGTCGTCAAAACATCATCGTTGGATCCATTATATGATGATCTGCCGGTTGTTATTGTGCAAGAATGGGAAGAAGTAACTGAAGAATTTTTAGTGCAAAAATATCGCGAGATAAGTACTAGAGACTTTAAGATGCAAAAAATATATGCGCAGCATTGGCTGTATTTAATAAA
The DNA here is from genome assembly GCA_026389015.1 of Candidatus Dependentiae bacterium. NCBI lineage: Bacteria > Candidatus Babelota bacterium. The sequence goes on from JAPLIR010000017.1 coordinate 38,438, forward strand.
AGAGTGCCAGAAAAACTTCTTACATGCTACGCGTTAAATTTTTTTGACACTTAGAAGTAACGAGTAAAAACCCAGAAGAGCGATAGTCCAAACTGCTTAAAACAAAAAACCCGATTTCACAATCAAATCTCTTTGACGCCTTGCAACCAATCTTTAATTTTCAATAAATTAAGAGAATGCAATTTCTTACCCAACATAAAACTTCGTAGTGACGTATATGGAATATTAATGTCTTTAGAAGTTTTTAGAATAGATTTACTTCTCAATTTGTACAACTCAAATAATTGTAATCGTATTGCATCTTGTTCATTCTTTAATTCATGTAAAGACGTTATCATGGCTCTCCTTAGTTAAAACCTATTTGTGCATAACTTAACCTTTTTTTTTATTTTGTCTATTTTATACAGTATTAACTGAGTTATTGACTTTAGCGTATTTATCTAATATCGTAAGAAACAGTAAGTAGTTTCTCTAAAAAATTTTGCACATATAAAGGCAGTTTATGTACAAGTCTTCTCGCCAAATTCTTTCTCCAAATCTTCATTTATTTATAATAATTTCAGGCAACGCGCTCACAAGTTAATTGAACCAATAGACTCTGTCTCGCTCGTTTTTTGCGCGCATTCAAATAAAGAAAATATGTCTAATTTTTTGTTACTCATTCCAGCTACCAAAGACCATAGATTGGATTAACATCTCAAGCCAAATTTGAGAAATGAAAGGACAAGCATGTAAAATCCTCCGATAAACTTAAAATTATAAACTAAAGGGGATAGCAATTAGCAAAAAATATTCAAAAAAAATCCTTATATTTAACCACAGAAAGAATCCATCATGTTGCAACGTAAGCAGTTGTTTTTCAGCTTATTTTTCCTCACAGCATTCGTAGAAACAAGTTCATTTGCAATGGACAATAATCAAGACAATAATAAAGCTTCTTTGTTAAGAAAAGCAGCCAGTGTTGGTATTGGTTTCGGTGTAGCAAAAGTAGTACTGGCATATACGGCGCCATATATCGGATTGGCGCATGCTGTTACCGCAGCAGGTATTTCTGGCTATCATACTTATAAATCTGTATCGACGCCTCTTAAAGATACCGCTACAAAAACTCCAGCTCCTTCAGAAGAAAAGAAGGATAAATAATGATATTTAAAAAAGCATCAGTAATTCTCTCAATGTTACTCATTTCTTCACAATCATTTGGTATGAATCAATTAACACAACATAAGTTTTCTGAGCTAGATAATCTTGATTTATCAGAAGCTACCTTTTGTATTCCTCAAGAAAGAATGACCTCAACAAGTTGCAATAAACAACTTCTCTATAACAAAGAAGGCTTTCTTGTTGCTGACGGAGAGGAAGTAATACCGGTTAATTCTTATGATACCGATAAACTTTTACGCGGTCGCAAGATTAACGATATCATTAAATATGGCACAGTAGGAAAATTCAAACTAAGCCAATATGATAATGGTGAATATAAAGTAGACGCGGTTGTCGAGCTAAAAGGCGGCGGCATTGGTGGCGCATGGGTTGGATCCACTATTGGTTATGGTCTAGTTACGTTTCTAGGTCATGGAACGATTCAATTAATAGCTGTGTGTACAGGACCTGTTTTTTATACAGCTACTGCTGGAACACTCCACAAAATGATGGCAATACCAATTCATAAAGCTGCTACTGCTGCCGGAATAGCGGGTGGCATAGCTCTTGGCGTAGCAACAGGCCCTGCATAATATGAGAACATGGTTTTTTTATTTTTATTGGTATGAACTAGTTATAGGTGTCTTGTTTACCTGGCTTATACTGTATTATATGAAATGGTATGTTCTAAACGGCGAAGATGAATTCGTCATTATTTCTCGATACTTAAGAAAACGTTTTTTTAAGGAAAAATAAATGCCTATGTTTCTACATACTGTGCTTGGTTGGCTCATTTTAATCATTTTATGGCATATATGGATAAAGCATCATTTTTATACTCAAAAAAACCTCGAAGATATTGAAGATGAGGTTAATGAATGGATTGATAAAATCTAGTCCATTAAGTTACCGCTTTCTCTATTGATCATTAGATTAAGCGTTGAAATAAATGGTGGTCCTTATGTCCTACCATTTATTTCAACGCTTAATATTGGAAGAAGAAATTTAAATCAGAAACAATTATATATCGATAGTTATTCAGAAGGAATATCATGAATTATAAAAGCATATTTTTTAGCATAGCGCTATTACCCTTTACTCTTTCTAGTTATGGAAACAATGTCGCTCGAATACTAGAACTTAAAGAGATGAGGTTTCAAAAAAGGCTTGAGATTGCCGATATTAGTAAAAGAATAAGCGAAAGTGAAACTATTATTAATTCATCAGGATCTCTCTATCAAGAATTATTTGAGTCAGTTCTTGAAAGAGAAAAAGAATTATTTAAACAAAAAAACGACATAAAAAAACTAGACGAAAAAGACGTTGAATTAATTACTAAAGAAATTAACGCTTCTAACGATTCTTTTTTAAAATTATTCGAACAATCTATTGAACAAAATAAGAATATTAAACAGATTCTGATAAAAGGTTTTTTTGATGAAGAAAATCCTAATGAATTTGGTTCATTTCAATCCCTGCGATTTTTATTTGTAAAAGTTATTTTAGAAAGACAATTCATTGAAGAGCTTGTTGCAAGATATGAAGACAAGATCCAAGAGCTTATTAATATTAATCAAGAATTAGAAAAATTACAGCAATAGGAAATATTATGAATTACAATAAAAACATTATGATACGCACGCTTTTGATAAGCATGACACTAACAACAAATTTCCTACAAGCTTCTTTGTATGATACAATTAGGAATTGGTTTTCAGCCCCTAAACCTATGCTTGTAGCCAGTGTAGAAAAAGCGAATGAAGTATTGACAACTCACTTACCTGCTACTAATGAATTATCATCAAATTTTGGATCGAGATTTGGCTATGAAACCGTTGCACTTATTGGTTCTGGTTTAGCAGCTACAGGGGCAAAAGTAAAAGCAGCATGCATAACTGTGGGTGGCACTGCAAAGGCAGGGGCATTGTATGTTGCTGCTGCACCTGCAACTCCTTATATTGTCGGCGGCGTAGTGGGTACTTTGGGTACTTATGGAACATATAAAGCTTATAAATACATTAGCCAAAAGCCAACTTCAGAACAGGAGATTGCAGCAGAAAAAATGTATAAAGAAAAAGAAGCCCTTGTTGCAGAGAGAGAATTTGGTCATTGTCTTTCAAATAATTATACATCCGCAAGGAATTCTCTCGGTGTTCCACTTGTCTGTCAATCGGCGGTATGCAGATTTGCTGTAGCTGCTGGCAGTCAAAAAGTTGAAGAAAAACTAAGCGCCTTTAATAAATACGCTCCTCAATAAGCAGTTCCGAGAAGAAATCAGCGATATCGATACTCGATTAAGCCAGGAGGTCTCTAGCCTGGCTTATGATTTATTTAAAAGTTCGGAACATTACTTTTTTGATGTCTAAGAACGTCTTTTTATTGTCTGAATCATCTCTTCCAATGACTGTAAAAAACAAGAGCGATCCTGCTTTGAAAAAGTAGCGTTATAACTTGAAGCTACGCTTGTTTCACGTAAATGAGCACGTAAATCACGCATTGCTTTTGCAACACCTATAGTATCATTATTAAAAATTCTACCCGTTGGGCTCAGAACGTTTACACACTTTTTCAAGCACCGCTCTGCCAGTAATATATCGAAGGTAACCACAATATCACCAGTCTCTATATGTTCTTCAATCCAATTATCTGCAGCATCTAGATCAGACTCAACCCGTATTTTGTGCACGTTTTTATCAACTATCATATTAAGGCGACTATTACTTACTAAATAAACCTGCAGGTTATGCCGCATAGCCACCCGAAAAATTTCTTCCTTTACAGGACAAGCATCAGCGTCTACGTAGATATTTAACATTCACAACCTTTCAGTATGAATAGACAACCTTATAATTTTTATAGCCAGTTTCAGTCCGTATGTTACCAATTTTTAATGAGTAGATACACGTAATACATGTTAAAGACTACCCTACTACGCATCTGCTTACGCAGCTAGCTACGAAGGGCATACTTTGCTTTGTTCTATCAATATTTATTTTAATGTTTAGTTTATTAAAAATGAGCAACAAAAAAGCATCGTTAAATAAACGATGCTTTTTTAGTATCTTAAAGGACTTGATAGGGAATGCTAGCTCACGTCTACCATAATCTTTTCTTAGCAAATGCCCTACCTGATTGAGACTTCAAATAGTGTTCAAATTGTTTTGCTCTATCCATATCTTTAAACATCATACAAATGACTAACTCCCAAGGCCTATCTTTCCTTGTATGAATAGACCCACCTGAGTTGTGTGTTTCCAACCGTTCCTCAATATTAGTTGTATAACCAACATAAAAAGTTTCTGGAATATTAATAGAACGTATCATGTAAACATAGAAAAACATAAGTGGAATTTTCTTAAAAAAAACTGGAATGAAGAATATCAACTTCTTATTGGGGCCGGTCCGTCTTCGTTCCTCGTAAACTCGGAACTACTTCGGACAGTCTCCGCAACTAACATTTAAAGTAATTTTTTCTTCCATAAGTAATGGCGGAAGCCAGACGAAGCTCTGCGAAGCAGAAGCGAAGACTGGCGTCCCTGAGGGGATTCGAACCCCTGTTTTCGCCGTGAAAGGGCGACGTCCTAGACCGGGCTAGACGACAGGGACATGAATTTCAAAATGATTAAACTGCCAACTCATTAGAAAAGATGGCGTCAGCCAGACGTAGCTTGCCGAGTCAGAAGACCCGGATAAGCGAAGATCTGGTGAGCCGCGTTGGATTCGAACCAACGACCCACAGCTTAAAAGGCTGTTGCTCTACCGACTGAGCTAGCGGCTCGGTATATCAATAAATGATTTCTTCAAAATAAATAAGAATATAATAAAGAAATTACCCTATAAAAACTATATCTCTAGCGGGTTTTTGTCAAGAAATTACTATAAATTCTCAATAAAAACCTTTTAATGAGCTAAAAAGCTTTTAAAATGAGTGTCGTAATGTAGCAATAAATCATAACGCCCACAATATCCATGATCGTTGCCAAAAAAGGTCCGGCAAAAAAAACAGGGTCAACATGAAAGCGACGCAAGGCAAAGGGAATACAGCTACCAAGGGTTACTGACATCACCACGATAACACCAAGAGACAATCCAACGGCAAGACTCTGTAAAACATTGTGCGAAGAATAATAAATACGTATAAAGGCAACGATGCTTAATACTAACGCCAACATGCAGGCCATCAGAAACTCACGACGCAAAAACTTGTACATGTTTGACCCTCTAATGTCACCCGAGGCCATACCTTGAATAGCCATTGCAGAGGTCTGGCTACTGGTGTAACCACCCGCACTCGTAAGCATCGGTATAAAGGATATTAAAAAACACCCTAAAATATCTTCGTATGAACGTATAATGGTGCCCGAAAGAGATTCAAACAAAAGTAACGGAATCAGAATATAGCTCCGTTGAAATAACATCTTAAAAAATGAGGTTTCAAAGTATGGATATTTCAATGGGGTCAATGCCGCCATTTTTTGCACGTCTTCGCTCGCTTCCTCTACCAAGACATCTACCAAGGTCTCACTTGAAATGACGCCCAAAAAGTGATTTCCTTTGCCCACAACAGGGATGGTCATCAAGCTGTAGTGTACCATGTATTTTGCTACCGTTTCTCGATCTTCTTCCGCTTGCGCAACATATTCGTTTTCTTGCATAAAAGATGAAATTAAGCTCTGTGATTGATGAAGCACCAAATCTTCTAATTTAATGTGGCCAACCAAGCGATGTCCCGTATCAGTAACATAAATTTGCTGGTGAATATCGCGACTTGGACTTAATCGCTGCAAAATTTTAATGCTCTTTTCGACCGTAAAATCTTTAACAAGCGTAATGACTTCAATATCCATGATGCCACCAGCAGTCTCTGGATGGAATTTAAGCAATGATAGTACTTTTTCCCGTGCTTTTTTGTGGAGCAATTTATGATAATGCCTGAAATCCTGATCGCTTAGTAATTCTAGCAAGTCAGTTACTCTATCAACCGGCATGTCGTTCAATAAATCAATTTTATCTTGCTCAGACAAAAACGATAAACTTTCTGCCTGAAATCCATCGGAAAAATTTTCAAAAACTTCCAACTTCAAATCCTTGGGCAAAGCCAAAAATAATGCCTGGAAATCATCATGACTAATATCAGCGAAGAAATCTGCAATATCTGCAGGGTGAATTTTTAAAAGTTCTTGCCAAAGATGAACTCCCCAATCGGAATCCTGTTCTATCACGGCCTTAATATTATCTTGAATCTCTTTTAAAATTTGTCGTACATTCATCATGGTTCCCTAAGGTTAGGGGGGTAGGCAAAATCATCGAGCCACCCTCGCACAGATATTAGTCTTATTTTCTCATAAAAACTGAGGTTGCCCTCGACAGATAATGCTATTTTATCTTCAGGGTAAACGATTATACCACCGTTGTCCATTTGACTTTAATTTCAAATGTTTTTACCCTTATAATAAGCGTTTTTAGGTCTATAGAAGCCATTTTTATACGCTCAAAAACCCCTATAAGGATCCCCTCATGGAAAAACATCAGGCAATAGCCCCCAACAGTATCTTTTCGTTCACGGTCACAGACCAAGAACAGGCCATGCGTCTTGACAAGTATCTCGCGCAACAATTGCCTGGGTATTCACGGAGCTTTTTTCAAAACCTGATTGACGATAATCTTGTGTCCATTAATGGCAAGCCCATCAAAAAAACTGGCGTACTGCTCAAAACCAATGACCTGGTAGTCGTGCAGTTCCCTCCCGTAAAAACCATAGAACAAATCGAAAAACCCGACACACCACTTACTGTCACTGTTATCTTTGAACATGAACAGTTTCTTATCATTGATAAGCCCGCAGGCCTGATGGTCCACGAGCCCCATACTGCAAGCACGGTGTTCACCTTAGTAGATTGGCTCCTTGCGCATCATAAAGAAATTTCGGCCATTGGCGACGCAGGAAGACCCGGCATTGTGCACCGTCTTGATAAGGACACTTCTGGTATTATTATTATTCCACGCACAAGCTATGCCCATGCAACTCTTGGTGCTATGTTTGCACAACGAACAATTCATAAGACGTATCTTGCGCTCGTACAAGGTCACCCAGAAAAAACGGGGACGGTAGATCTGCCCATTGGTCGGTGCACGAGAACAAAAACAAAAATGGCAACCTTTGACCCTTCAATCTACAGCAGTGCAAAAAGACGCAATGCTTTGACCAATTATACCGTACTTGAATATTTTGAGGACAGCTCGCTTGTAGAAGTCAAACCAGTCACCGGCCGCACGCATCAAATCCGCGTGCATCTTGCTGCTATTGGCCATCCCATTATTGGCGATACCGTCTACGGAAAACCGTCACTTGCTATCAATCGACAATCATTGCACGCTCATGCAATTTCATTTGTTCTAGATGGGCAATCGTACCAATTCACTGCACCAATCCCCAATGACCTAGCAACAGTGCTGGCATTGTTACGTAAAAAAACATCGTAACAAAAATTACTTGCCTTTTAAAGAAAAGCAGAATAGCATAGTGGCGAGCCAAGAAGGAATTGTAGTAATGAAGCTTTGAAACTTTTTCGCGTTATGCGTGATATTTTATATCCCGTAAAACTGTTCTTGGACACACAAATCTATCAAGCGCGCGCTTCTTCCATATCCTCAAATACTGTTCCACGTTTGCTCAAACTAATCACCGAACTTACTGCCAATTCAGGCTGCTGTTGTTTTGCTTTACGTACTTTTTTGGGCTGATGAGATCGCTCTTTAAGCACCTCAAATTGACGTGCATATTTCTGTATCACCTGCGCATCATCAAGCACAATAACATTCTCCTGATTTTGGCTATGCGCTGATTTGGTAATGTTAAATGACCCTGTCCACACAATTGATTTGTTTAATAAGTTTCTACCAAATATAAGAAATTTATTATGCATAATACTGGCGCTAAAACTTTTTTTGTTATTTTTTTTGTAATCAGGATCATACACAAAAACATTAAACCCTTGTTCTTGTAATAGGGGGATTTTTCCAAATCGACCTGTTACGCATCCCGCATCAGCAATGATATCTATGGCAATGCCGCGATTTTTTGCAGCTATTAATGCTTCTGCCACATCGCCATCGGTAAAAGTAAAAGTGGCAATCCTAATTGATTCTTGTTCCTGTTCAATCAAATGCAGTAATGCTTTTTGCACACTATCGTCAGGAGAAAAAAACACCTGCTTTATGCAACCATCACAAATAAAATTAAAGGGCGTATCGGATGCTACTGGTTCTGGTTTCTTTCGCGTTTCCTTGGTTGATGCATCGGGAGAATACCCGACAATGAAATGCGTTTTTCCAAAATTGAGTGGCACATCTAATTCAAAAGAGAAGAGTAATGGTTCTGATTTTTTTGGAGATTTAGCGTTTGAAGATTTGGCATTGCGAGTTTGCGAGGTTGCTGACGCTGTGAGCATAAGCAAGCTCAAGACATGATATAACATTAAAAATTTATTTTTTTTGCTCATTATGCTTCCTCCAGCAACTGGTACTCTTCTTCTCTATAATACGATCATACTATGATTTTATCGTGGTCTATTCAAGAAAGCTACTATTCCCCGCGCCGTCCTCCCTGACCGCGTCCGTCGTAGCTTGCCGAGCTGAATGCCCGGATAAGCGAAGTCGGAAGGTAGTCCGAATTCATGAGGACAAACTTGAAGGGTCTTTATTTTTACCAAGCTTCCTATCTATCGCGCCTCAAAACACCCTTCAAGTTCGCTCGTTTTACTCGCTACCTTCAGGCAGGACGGCAGGGTATGTGTATTTTTTTTCAAAATTATTTGCATCATTTTTTATGAACCAAACTTCCATCGCATTTCAACTTCACCACCCACGTCACGCCGCTCGTTTCGAATGCCACGTATACTCACATCGTCAGACAACAAATACTCAACCTCAAAACGTGTATCCTCTGAAAGACTAAAATTTTGCTGCGCTACCGCACGTAAACGATCGTTAATATCAATTTCAACAGCCCCCCGCAATCCGCCACGACCTGTTTGATCGCTAAAACTGGGCACCAAATGGATGTTACTGAGTGGCTTCAACCAACTTTGAAAAAAGCTATTCAATCGCGATGGTGATTGCTCAGAATCAAAAAACACGGTTTTTAAATTTTGCATGACCAACGCCGGCATAACAATGCTCAGCGATTCTTCTTGTGAGCCAACCAACAACAACGCAATAATTTGTTCTTCCGTAAGGGATGGCGTTGACTCCAATGCAATGTCGTGGTTGAGCAATGAGCCATTGACATGCAACGATACATTAAATTTTTTAATCTTATTTTTTGCGACAAGCTCTATTATTGGGTCATTGATTTGGTCGGGTAGTAAATAAATATGACCCTTTGTTATAGTCAGTGGCTTATACGGGAATGCTAAGGTGCCAGAAAGAATTTCCACCGACCCAGAAACTTTTGGATCGATAACGGTGTTGCCCACATGCACGGTTGCTTTTGCTTGTGCTTGAAAAAATGCTGTATCGACACGAATTGGATTTCTTGTTTCTATCGTTACATCACACGCCATATCAAAACCTTTTGCTTCAAACATGCCACTCGTGAAAGCAAGCACACTTTTTTGCAATGCATCAGAAAAAATATTTTCTTTAAGCTGCGAGCGATCAATAATCAATCGTCCTGTTAATGCAGACTTGGCTTTGGCGTCATACAACATAGTCATGCCGCCAGAAACTACCGCAAATAAATCCTTCTTGAGATTCAACAAACATGAGTCAAGCATTAAAGGAAGGTACGCATACGTCAGATTGTACGCATCATCAAATAACGCAACGGCCCTTTCTACTGTAGCGTTACCACGATGCAACGTGCTATGCACATGATGCGCCACTACTTTTTTTTTATCAAAATCAACCGTCATGTCTACATCAAAGCCATCGATAAAATTATATGTTTCAGGCAGACGAATGGTGCCTTGCGCCAACTGACCTTTCAAATGCATGAGGTTATCGGCTAATGAACCCTTAAGATTGAGTATCCCTTCTCCTTGAAGATTGTACGACAAAAATTGTTTGACCAATAAACGCAACAATTCAAAACTAATAGGGCCCTGGAAGTTATTGTGGTCATCTTTATCGGTAGTAAGATCAATGAGCGCATTGCCACTGCTATCTTTATAGCTTAATCGCTGCAAGCGCAACGTTGGCTGAAGTACTAAGGCGAGCTCATACACATTGCGATTCAAATGCCCCACAAGAGCTAACAAATCATTTTTGAGCGCCAATGTTCCGCGCAATTCAACCTGAGCATCAAGAAGAGCACTCTGCGCAATACCGCGATATGATCCCGTGATAGTCCGATGCTCATCCAGATCAAATCGCACATTCATGGCATGCTCTGCAAGTGACCATAAGGGAAAATCTGGAACGCTTACAGCGCCAGCATTACTCAGAATGCAATGTCCTTTGCTTTGAGGTATATCCCACTGCCAAGAACCTTCAAGAGCACCCAATAATTGGTGCTGCGCTGACAAGGTGCCTTTTAATATAGTGTCCTCTTTCTTAAACGCAATCATGCTTGTATCGCATAGTGCACGAGCATTATAAGTGAGAGGGCCACTGGTTGATTGTCCCGACAAATCAAAGCGGTCTGCAGAAAATAAACCTTGTAACGCAACTTCACACGAACCATCCAATGGCAGAGAGCCTAATGAAGCGTCAATCACATCAAGCAGATAACGTGCCGGCATGCGTGCGTGTGCATCAAGATGTATGCCATTATCGTAACGCACCTTAATTGCATCAGCATCAAATAATTGATCGGCACTTTTGAGAGTAAATAATCCTTGCCCATTATTCCATGCACCATTCAAAAAACAGGTTTTTTTATTCATGGTAAGTTGCTCGAGCTCAGTTTTACCGTCAAAGGTGAGGTGTGTTTGTAAGCCCGTTGGATGACTTGAAATATCAAGATGCGCAGCACCACTGAGCTTGCTTATCATCGTGCGTTCATACAACGTAAGAGCACCATCGTGCAGATGTATATTTGTTTTAAATATTCCATTCATATTTTTAGATTCGCTGCTCCAATCAAGATCCATAGCCACATGAATATCAGGATAGCGAGCGACAAGATGTGCTTTTTCAAAAGTGAGTGATTTTAAAAATACCGGCGCATCTGATGGACCTTCAATCATGCCACGAATGTGCTGCTCGACAACGGCGATGCGACCTTGCTCAATAATGGTCTGGCCCTGAAGATCTTTAAGATGCACATGCAAACCAACCATGCCATAAAACAACAGAGTAAACCAAGAACAAGATAACGTGAGTGTTTTGGACTCCCAACTCCATGGGGCGGCGTCAGAAAATTGAGCGTTAAAGGACTTGGGATATGCTTTGACCTGCTCTAAAGTCACACTCGGCGAGAATAGGTTGACGCGCTGCACCTTAAACTCGACAGTGCAATTGCCAATGCTCTCAAGGATTATTGCAACTTTTTGAGCGGCGCGGTCATGCACCCACTGATGATTTTGTACAAAAACGACGGTGGCGACAAAGCCAAGCAACACAGCAAAAATAATTTTTTTAATCATGGACGTTCCCCTTATCCCCTAACCTATAACCTCACTTTTTTTATAGCAATCCCCACTTCTTATCATACCGATATTTTCTCAGGAAAGAAACTTGAGCGACAGAAGAACTTAAGCCATACATAGACTTTTTTTGCGTATCAACTAAATAGATCGATCCCGGCTGAATAATGCCATTGGGCTTAAAAATAATCTGATCATCTTTGAAGGTGATTGGCGAGGTAATATCACCGCGGGGGTCTGACGGTGGACCCTTGACCCCCGCTATAAAGCCAAAATCAATAGCATCGGGCAGCCGCTCACAACGCCCATTATAGGTGTATGATTTTGCGGCTTTATCCACGATGATAACCTGCTTTTTATTGGTCAACATAGCACAACGTTGTGCGTACATGCACATGCCGTATAGTTTATCAACTTCGGCGCGCATGAGTGCGCCATCGAGAAACCGTACTTGAGTAAAGGTCAACACTGCAATAACGCTCACGATAGCAACGACTACCATCAACTCAATGAGAGTGAACCCTGAGTGCTTACGCATAACCAACTATACCTCAAGAGTCTCCTGCTCAATAGCTGCAACGGACAATACTTCTTCTATAGTAGTGACGCCTGCTTTAATTTTACGTACGCCATCTTGAATCAAGAGAATCATGCCTTCAGCAAGTGCTTGCTTGCGCAGCAAAGATGTGTCAGCGCGCTGCATAATAAGCTTTGCTATCTCGGGCGATATCGTCATAAGTTCAAATATTGCCAAACGACCTCTGTAGCCAGTCTGCAGGCAGTCTTCACAGCCAACAGGCTTATACAACGTAGAGCCTTTAATTTCTTTTTCTGTCAAGCCGATGCTCAATAACACATCTTTTGATGGCACATAAGCAACCTTACATTTTTCGCACAGTCTACGCACCAGTCGTTGGGCCACAATCAGCACCACAGACGATGCGATTAAAAATGGCTCAACGCCCATATCCAGCAAACGAGTAACCGAAGCGGGTGCGTTGTTAGTGTGCAAAGTGCTCAACACCAAATGGCCTGTTAAAGCTGCTTGAATTGCAATTTGGGCAGTTTCTGAGTCACGGGTTTCACCAATCATCACAATATCAGGATCTTGACGCAAAATAGAACGCAATGCTGCCGCAAAGGTTAACCCTACTTTTTCTCGTACGGCAACCTGACCAACCCCAGCCATTTGATATTCAACCGGGTCTTCGACCGTCACAATGTTAACGTCAGGAGTATTGAGCTCACCCAAAATGCAATAGAGTGTTGATGTTTTACCAGAACCAGTTGGACCAGTCACATAAATAATGCCATTGGGTTTTACAATGTTTTGCATCAACAATGTTAGATCATGCTCACTGAACCCAAGATCCTTGAGTTTGCCAAAGGTTCTTGATTTATCAAGCAGACGCATAACAATACGTTCGCCAAACACCGTTGGCAATACCGACACACGAATATCAATCTGCTTGCCCGCAATTTTAAGATCGATTCTACCATCTTGTGGCAATCGTTTTTCGGCAATGTTCAGATCGGCGATAATTTTAATACGAGAAATTAAGGCTCCTTGAATTCTTTTTGGTGGTGTCATAACCTGATACATAACGCCATCAATACGATAGCGAACCCGTAGTTCTTTTTCAAAAGACTCTATATGAATGTCAGATGCGCCACGTTTTGCCGCTTGAAACAAAATATGATTCACCAGCTTAATAATTGGCGCTTCACTGGCCATCGCCAAAATGTCTTTTTCTTCAATAGACTCAAAATCTACCGCACCAATCTCTTTATCTTCGCCCTCAAGCTCCTCCATCATCTGCTTGGCGCCTTCAAGAGGATAGTAGCGATTGATAGCGTCTAAAATCACTTTTTCAACCGCCACGGCATAGGGGACATTGCCACCCAACAACAGATTAAGCTCATCGATAGGCTGAAATTTAAGAGGATTGTTAATCAAAATGGTTATCTGACCATCAATCATCACCGGCATTACGCTGTTGTCCCGTAAAAACTTTAAAGGCACTTTTGCCAACAGCTCGAGATCAGCCATTTTGTCAGTAATTTTATCTACATAAGCCACAGAAAAATAAGAAGCCAGCGCTTTTGCTATTGCCTCAGGTTGCACGGCATGCTTTTCAATCAAACAATGCTCTAAAGTTTCGCCCGCCTTGCCAGGAGTTTGCTGACAATCACGTAATTGCTCTGGGGTAATCACACCCGCTGCCAATAAAATTTCGCCTATACCATTTGTAATCATCATAGTCTCCTATGCACTGAGCAATTGTTCCCAAAAGCTCCTTAATGTACCATTAAAAACACCCTCAACATATCATAAGTGGTATACAGGGCCTAGAGATACCTTTTCTTTTCACTATAATTATGTATGCTGAAATCTCATAGAAATCACTGTAATTTTACCTTATGATCCTAATGTATACCATATGATTGCCAGAGGATGCCATGATAGTAATACAAAACCTTTTTTTAGTTGTCTGTTGCCTAGCATTATCGTACATGGGCACCATTAAATCTGATGAAATCACCACACAAACTGAAGTAACTTTCGCAGCCGTAGAGCCCAAAGATACCGTGCAACAAACCCCAAAAGCTGTAGAACAAAAGGTACACGATCCAATAAAATTAACACAATCTGATAAACGAAAACGAAAAAGCTCTACAAAAAAAGCAAAGCGCCACACCTTCCGCGATATGACGTATGAAGAATTGGCTACCACTAAAGATCGCAAGGTTAAAGAAGGTGATCTTGAGTTGGCAATTAAATATGCAGAAAAGATGGTGCCTATGTGCAAAGATATGCACGAACTCAAGGATTTGATTCTTGAACTCGCCAATCTTTTATTCAAGGCAGGTGAATTTGAAAAATCAGGAAAACTATACAATGAATTTATAGCGCTCTATCCGGGCAATGAACACATTGAACGAGCTTATTACCAAGCTATATTATGCACATCACAAGGCGTACTCGACGCTGTGCGCGACCAATCAAAAACCAAAGAAACCCTAGAGTTAACCAAAAAATTCTTAGAGCGCGGTGATATTTTCACCACCTATAAGGCACACGTGGAAACCATCCAGAAGCAATATTACCAACGCCTGGCCGAAAGCGAAATTAACATAGCCACCTTTTACAGCAATCGCGGTAGCTTTAAAGCAGCACAACACCGCATGAACAACATAAGAAAAGAATATGCCGATAAGTTACCTGACCTTGAACCGCAACTTCTTGCGCTCGAAATCACCTTCGCACAGACGCAAGGCAATAAAGATCTTATTGCACAAAAAGTGAACGAATTACAGGAAAAATTCCCTACCTATAGCGCCACCATTGCGTTGGCACAAGCTCCTCAAGCAAAGAGCTTTATCCAAAAGTTTTAAGTGAGCGCAATGCACAAAAACACACAGCTTGGGTCTCAAGCCGAAGAATTGGTAGCTCTGCAACTCACCAAAAAAGGGTTTGCCATCATGGAGCTCAACTATAAACAAAAATTTGGCGAGATAGACGTTATCGCCCGCAAAGATTCACTGCTTATTTTTGTTGAAGTCAAAATGAGAACAAATAATCATTTTGACCTTGCGGAAGTTATTACTCACTCAAAACAACAAAAAATTATACGAACCGCATCCCACTATCTTGCATATAATAAGTATGAAGATAGCGAATGTCGCTTTGATGTGGCACTTGTCCAGTTAGAAAATAATATGCCACAGATCACCTACATCCCCAACGCATTCGAGAAAGAATGAAGCATCTAAAGCAAATGACCCAGAGAATTATAACCGGTACTATTCTTGCTTTTCTTTTTTGGGTTATTTTTTTCAAACTACCGGTGATTTGTTTTTCGCTCATACTCGGATGTATTTTGGCAGTTATTCTTATCGTTGAATGGCCACGCTTGCTCAACATAAAACAAGCACCATTTTGGCTTCTTATGCCATTGTATCCTATAATGCCGTTTGTCTGCATGATTCTCATGAACCAAGATAAACTCTATCACGAACTTTTATTCTTTTTATTCATCATCGTACCAATTCACGACACTGGATCCTATTTTGCAGGGTCTTGGTTTGGCAAACACAAAATTGCACCCACAATCAGTCCCGGCAAGACGTGGGAAGGATTTTTTGGTGGATTGCTCATCACCTACTGCAATGTTTTCCTCATTCTCTGGTATCTTGGCCACACCACGAATCCACCATTCATTATAATCTTTACCTTTATCATTTGTGCTCTTAGTTTATGCGGCGATTTGTTTGAATCGTGGCTTAAAAGACGCGCACACATTAAAGACTCCGGCACACTTCTTCCTGGCCACGGCGGACTACTCGATCGCTTTGATGGCATCATGTTTGGCGCACTATTTTTCTTCCTAACAAAAGATTATCTGCTCATCGCATTTGGCATACGATAATAATAAAAATATTGCGTATTATTACGCAGAAGATGCATGATGGCTTCTAAAGTAATATTTTTAAAGAAAATAGGAAGATTATGAAGCCAACGTTCTCCCTCAAAGATCAAATACTATCTCCACTCATATTTTCAGCGCTACTATTTCTACCACAACTAACCTCTGCTATGATGCAGCCAGACGAATATCAAATCCAGCTTAACACCTTTGCCAAATCATTTAATGATGCCACTGATGCCTTACAAAAAAACAATCTGCCCATTACGCAGCAAAATATAGACCAAGCAACTACCGCATTAAATACTATAAAAACAAACTATCCCCTTGATAAAAAATACGATATATTGCGTCAAAAAATTGCCACAGTAAAGGCTACCATTCAAAATAAATCAGTAACCATAACCAACACCTTTGTAGACACTCAAACTAAAGCACTAGATCAATTAAAATCATCGCTTGCAGCAAAACAAGCGGCGCAACCAAAGGCAGCCGCCGCGGTCCCGGCGACCCCCTCACCAGCAGCCACCTCAGCTCCAGCCACAGTACCAACCCCCGCTCCAGCCTCAGTAGCCGCCCCAACACCAGCAACAAAAACTCAAACCGTAACACAGCCCACACAAAGCACAGTCGATACAACAAAAGCTCAAGCTGACTCAAATGCTGCAATTAAAAAAGCACAGGATGATCTTGCTGCCGCCAATGCACAAACAAAACAAGCGCAAGATACCGCAGCAAAACTACAAGCTGATCTGGCCACTGCCAATACGCAAGCAAAACAAGCGCAAGATGCCGCAAGTAAATTACAGGCTGATCTCACCGCTGCCAATGCACAACTAAAACAAGCGCAAGACGCCGCAACAAAAGCTCAAGCTGATTCAGATGCCCCAATTAAAAAAGCACAGGATGACCTTGCTGCCGCCAATGCACAAACAAAACAAGCGCAAGATACCGCAGCCAAACGACAAGTTGATCTGGCCACTGCCAATACGCAAGCAAAACAAGCGCAAGACGCCGCAAGTAAATTACAGGCTGATCTCACCGCTGCCAATGCACAAGCAAAACAAACCCAAGATACTGCAGCAAAACTACAAGCTGATCTGGTCACTGCCAATACGCAACTACAAAAAACTCAAGATACAACAACAAAGGCTCAAGCTGACTCAAATGCTGCAATTAAAAAAGCACAGGATGACCTTGCTGCCGCCAATGCACAAGCAAAACAAGCGCAAGATACTGCAGCAAACGCTCAAGCTGACTCAAACACTGCGATTAAAAAAGCACAGGACGACCTTGCTACCGCCAATGCACAAGTCGCTTCACAAACTCAAACCGCACAAAAAGCTCAAGCCGACCTTGCTGCTGCCAATACACAACTAAAACAAGCGCAAGATACGGCAAACAAGGCGCAAGATGATCTTGCAAACTCTAATACAGGATTAAAACAGGCCCAAGATGTGGCAACAAAAGCTC